>JAOAPL010000100.1 GCA_025462925.1 Acidobacteriaceae bacterium | reverse complement strand
GATCGATGCGCTGTGCTTGGTTGATTCACGCGCTTGCGGCGGAGGTATTCGCGGGCGAGCGCCTCTTCGTCCACGCCCTCGTAAGTTGCGGAGACGGTCTTCTCGATGACGTCGGCATGGACGCCTTTGATCTTGAGGTCGGTGATGACGCGCTGTCGTCCGAATTTGTTGCCGTCTTTGCGCAGCGAGGAATAGGTACTGGCGAATTGGGTGTCGTTCAAGTAGCGCTGGTCTTTGAGTTTGGTGATGACAGCTTCAATGGCGGCATCTTTGTCGCCGATAACATTTCGCAGACGCAAAAGCCGCTTGAGCTCGGCAACGGTGCGCATGCGGCGTCCGAGGGCTTGGACGGCATACTCGTACAGCTGAGCCGGATCGTAAGTCTTCTTGGAGCGGGCGAAAGCCACGGGATGGTTTTATCACAGGTGTAGAGCATGGGATCCGAAGTACAATCGCTGACTATGAGAACCTTCGCGAAGATCGGCTGTGCCTGCATTCTTGTGTCCTTGATGCTATCCGTTGCAGCGGCGTCGAATGGCGGGAAGAAAACGACTGTCAGTAAGTCGAAGGTGCTGGCTCCCGGACGATGGAATGGTGAACATGTGACGATGATGGTGACCGCAAAGGGCGCTGAATTGGAGTTCGACTGCGCTGCTGGACAGATTGCCGAACCGATCGTGTTGGACAGTCCCGGGAAGTTTAGCGTCGCAGGGACGTTCGCGCCGGAGCATGGCGGTCCGGTGCAGCGCGACGAAGGCAGCTCGGCGGCGAACGCGCGGTATAGCGGCCAAGTCAGCGGTGACTCGATGGCGCTTACGGTCACAGCAGCCAGCGGAGGCGCGCCGATCGGCAGCTTCAACCTGACCAAGGGCACCGAACCGTCGCTCATGAAGTGCCGCTAGGAAGTGACCTTGGGACATGTCCTTTGGTAATGGTTTTGCGATTCATCCGCAAACTTCTGCACATAGCTCTGTTGAAATCACGCCCATCTGCATATAAACGCAAGGCACCTTCTCTGGATGTGAAATTGCTCCATGTTCTTGAACCCCCTAAAACCATTCAAGACTGTGGAGTGTACATGCCTTTTGGTCAGAGTCGCTCGTTTGCCCGGACAGCACTGCGGAGCCGGATCGTCACACGGACACTGTTGTCCGTGTTTTTTTGTTTAGCGGCCACACAGGTCTCATTTGCGGCGGCTAAACCAGCCCCTCCTGCGGGACACAACCCTACCCAGAACCAGTCGGCGGATGCGCGGTCGGACAATAATTCCGGCGAGAAGATGGGAAAAGACGGCAAGGTGATGCGTCATCCCAAAGAGAACCGCCTGCTGCGAGCGAAGCCATTTAACGGCGATTTGCGCACCCTTCCACAAACAGCACCAGAGAAAGCCGAGCGTCCGGAGCGCGACGAACCAGAAGTGGATGCAGTGCCGTACCCCGGCACAGCACCAGCAAGCCCAGATGATTCCAGCAACATCAACTCGCCCGGAGCCAATGCTCCCGCACCGGCACCCAGCGGCACTTTTGAAGGACTCGATTTCGCCAACTGGGGCGCTGGACACCCGCCGGACACAAACGGCGATGTGGGCAAGGACTATTACATCCAGAGCGTCAATACGTCTTTGGGCATTTACCGCAAGAGTGATGGCGTGCGGCTGGCGGCATTCACTTTCAATACCTTCATGAGCCAAGGCGCCTTCGGCAATCTTTGCGACAGCAACAACTTCGGCGACCCGGTGGTCATGTATGACACGTTTGAAGACCGCTGGGTGGTCACTGACTTTGCCTTCAAACTGGATAACACCGGCGCTGTTGTAAATCCGCCGGGTGCTTTTCAGTGCTTTGCCGTCTCCAAAACTGGAGATCCTCTTGCGGGTGGATGGAACTTTTATTCCCTGCACATCACTGATTTCCTGAACGATTATCCCAAATTCGGCATATGGCCCGACGGGATCTACATGGCGGCCAATATGTTCGCTTTCCCGGCCGGCGGAACGTACCAAGGCTCCAGGGTTTGGGCACTCAACAAAGCGCAGATGTACGCAGGCGCACCGACGATCCAGGTGGTTACGTTTGACGCTCCTGTCGCTGAATTCACACTCCTGCCCAGCAATGCGCGCCTGCAGGCAGGCACACCGCCTCCGGGAACCCCTAACTACGTATCGGTGGTCAGGCAGTTCACTAACGTAATTTCTTTCTACAAATTCCATGTGGACTGGAATAGCATCTCCACATCGACTCTCAGCGGTCCGTTCCTCTCGATAGCTCCTGCAAGCTGGGCGAACCCGCCTGCATCTGTCCCATCATTTGGCGGCAATAACCTTGACACCCTGGCCGTGCGATTGATGATGCAGAACCAATACACCAATCTGGGTGGAGTGGAATCGCTTTGGAACGCTCACACTGTGCGCGGGGCAACGGCCACTCAATCCGCAATCCGCTATTACCAAGTCAACGTAACGGGTGGCGCTGTTTCCGGAACTACCACGCAGGCTTCTACTTTTAACCCCGATACCACGAATCGCTTCATGCCCAGCGTGGCAGTTGACCGCGCGGGAAACATGGCGATGGGATACAGCACCACGAGCAGCACGCAATTCCCTGCCATCCGCTACGCTGGACGGCTGTTCGCAGACCCTCTCAATACCATTACACAGACTGAAACATCATTGATCGAAGGCACCGGCACCCAGCTAGGAAACTGCGGATCTTCCGCATGTATCCGATGGGGAGATTACAGCGCGATGTCGCTCGACGTGGACGGTTGCACTTTCTGGTACACGAATATGTACTACCAGGTGAGCGGCCTCAACGACCACACAAGAATCGGGAGCTTCCGATTCCCCGGCTGCACCAACGTCAGCAGCGGCAGCGTACAAGGCACGGTAACGGCAGCGGGTAGCGGCAATCCGATCAGCGGCGCAACGGTCGCTCTCGGGAGCAGAACCACCACTACCGACGCTAATGGCTTCTACTCGTTCTCAGCGCTGGCTTCCGGAACATATCCAACCATCGCTGCAAGCGCGGTAGGTTACAACGCACAGTCTTCCAACAGTGTGGTTGTAACGGATGGAGCGACGACAACGCGGGACTTCGCGCTCAACGTAACTCCTGCCATCGCTTGTTTGACGGACACGACGCAGGCTGATTTCCAAACGGGTGTGCCCACGAAGCTCGACCTCACCAGCAGCCCCGGTGATTTGATCCTCCTGGCTTCGCCGAGCATCGACCAGCAGAACCTCTCAGTGACCAACAGCGGCTTCGGCGTAAATGCCACGAACTGGGCCGGCCAGACGTTTGTTCCGGCAGTGACTGGACAACTGTCTAGAGTGGATCTCGATCTGTTCTGCAGCGGTTGTACGGGCACCACACCGAACTTCGCGGTTGAAATCAGGGCTGTGAGCGGCAGTCTGCCCACAGGCTCTGCAATTGCGACAGCAACCATACCCGGGTTCTCCAGCGGCGCCGGCGGGTTCTTCTCAGCCAACTTCACTACGCCAGCAACGCTGACTGCTGGAACTGCCTACGCGATACTGTTCCACCCGGTATCGAATCCTTCCGCCGGAACCTACGCGTATGTCGTAAGTGCCGCAAACCCGTACGCAGCTGGAAGCTGGATCGCATCCAGCAACTCTGGCGTGACTTGGGCGATTGCAACGAGCGGCGGAACCGTTCGTGACCTTGGATTCAAGACCTTCATGAAGACAGGTTTTACGCCGACCGGCAACCTGGTCTCCTCATTAAAGGATTCGAATCCGGCGATCGGCTCGACCGCAACCTGGAATTCACTGTCATGGACCGCTGCAACACCGGCAAACACGACACTGCAGATTCAGGCGGCGGGCAGCAACAACGCGGCGGGACCGTTCAACTTCGTTGGACCGGACGGCACCGCATCATCGTTCTTCAATAGCGGCGCATCGTTGTCACAATTCAACGGCAGCCGTTACTTGAAGTATCTAGCCACTCTTAACACCACCAATAGCAGCCTCAGTCCGACAGTGAACGACGTAACGGTGTGCTATGACAGCCTCTCGGTCACAACTTTGACCGTGAGCGCGGCCAACGGCGCATTCGGCGGAACCACTGACTTGTCTGCCACGCTGACCGCCCATGGCTCGGGCATAAGCGGCAAGACGGTGAACTTCACGTTGAACGGAAACAATGTGGGCAGCGGCATCACGGATGCGTCCGGCATTGCGACGGTCACGGGAGTAAGCCTAGCTGGTATTGATGCAGGAACTTATGCGGGTGCAATCGGCGCCACCTTTGCGGGTGACGACGGCAACACCGCCAGCAATGGTTCCAGCACCCTGACAGTGACGCAGGCGGGTCAAGCGATCACGTTTGCGGCCATCCCCAATCATCAACCGGGTGATGCACCGTTCACAGTCAGCGCAAGCGCTTCCTCAGGGCTGCCTGTGAGCTTTGCAATCGCTTCAGGACCGGCGACCATCAGCGGCAACACAGTGACCCTGACGGGACCGACCGGAACGGTAACGGTGAGGGCTTCGCAAGCGGGAGACCTTGATCACACAGCAGCACCGGATGTCGAGCGCTCATTCGAAGTGGGCTACGCGACCTGTGTGCTGTATGACCAAAACAAGGTGAGCAAGAGCGGAAGCACAATCCCGATCAAGCTCACAATCTGCAGTTCCACGGGCGTGAACTTGTCATCGGCTGCCACGGTGGTCACGGCAGTGAAGCTGAACTACGTGGCGACAAGCACGGGTACGGCGGCGAATGATTCAGGGAATGCCAATCCGGACGGAAACTTCCGGTTCGATCCAACTCTTGCTCCGGGTGGAGGGTACATCTTCAACTTGAGCACGAAGGGTCTGGCCAGTGGCACATGGCAGCTGGTATTCACCGTCTCGGGAGACAACACACAGCACCCTGTCTCCTTCAAGATCAACTAAGTACCCTCACCGAAGAAGCCCCGCTTTCGAGCGGGGCTTTTTCATTACTATCGGCTTTGGTAGAGTGATTTCATGATCGGACGACCACAAAGCGCCGAGGCGGCAGCGTATTACTTCACCTATATAGACAAGGTGGTCGGTGAGGATGCGCTCGCTATCATCGAAAATCAACTGCAAGAGACTGCTCGTGAAAGAATATCCGGGAAGCTATATAGATTCTGGGCATTAATGCTGGGGAATGGGCAAGAACGACGACGCAGGTGAGATCGTTGGGGAGTTCACGAATGACATTTAAGAACAGCAGTTTGTTAGTTCCAGTCTTAGTCATCATGATTCTGACTTGTACCATTTCGACTCTTGGCCAGAAGTATGGAATGGAGAATGGTATGTCAGGACAGAAGGATAATATTAAGCCAATAGGAGAAGCGCCCGTGTCTTTTCTGCGGTTGTCTGATGCAGAGCGGCGCTCTTTCATTGAAAGAGTCAAGAAAATTCCGATTGGTGAGAGCCGTGAAGTTACGGAGCATCTTCTCGGCAATCCTTGGAGTGACCAGGTTCTCTCATCGAAGCGCGAACCTAAATTCATAGGCCGACTCGTGAAATATTACCTTATAAAAAACAAGAAACATCTGGTGAATGAAAAATTGGACCAGTACGTTCTGTTTACGTTCGACAAGAACGACCGACTTCAAGAGGTCACCTCGACAGTCCCGGGATTAGAAAGCCGACCCTAGTCTCGAGTTAGCATTATCTGAGCACGAAGGGTCTGGGCAGTGGCACATGGCAGCTGGTATTCACCGTCTCGGGAGACAACACACAGCACAGTGTCTCCTTCAAGATCAACTAAGCACCCTCAACCGAAGGAGCCCCGCTTTCGAGCGGGGCTTTTTCATTGCTATCGCCTTTGGTACAGTGACTTCATGATCGGACGACCAGAAAGCACCGAAGCGGCGGCGTATTACTTCACATATATAGATAAGGTGGTTGGTGAAAATGCGCTCGCTACTATCCAGAACCAACTGGAAGAGACTGTGACGTTTCTCTCCGGAATATCGGAAGAGAAGTCGCTGCACCGATACGCACCTGGAAAATGGAGCATCCGGCAAGTGCTGAACCATGTGAATGATGCCGAGCGGATTTTTGCAGTTCGAGCGCTCTGGTTCGCGCGTGGGTTTGAAAGCCCTCTTCCAAGCTTCGATCAGGAGATTGCCGTATCGGGCGGGGAGGCTGACAAGATCTCCTGGGCTGACCACGTTGAGGAGTTTCGTCGCGTGCGCCTTGCTACGATTTCTCTTTTCAGGAATATGCCGGGTGATGCGTGGAGTCGAAGCGGCATTGCCAGCGACAATCGCTTCACTGTTCGCGCGCTGGCGTACATTGTCGCTGGGCACGTGACGCATCATCTGGGGATTGTGCGGGAGCGGTATCTGTAGGAGTCTTTACCCACCTGTTGCTTCGCAACAGATGGGGCACCCAGCAGTAGAAAGGGCTCGCGCTTGCGAGCCCTTCCCTTTTGTGTCGCGTTGTCCGCTCTATCCTCGCCCGAACTTGGCGGCGTCCATCTGTTCGCGAGCGGCGTCTGCTGTGGAGCCGATACCCTGGCAACGCAGTTTGAAGTCGTCCGGATTGGTGGCATTTTCGAGCGCCACTTCGTAAGTGATCAGGCCTTGATTCATTAGGTCAAAGAGCGACTGATCAAAGCTCTGCATGCCGTACTGTGTACCGCCTTGGGTAACAGCTTCGTGGATTTGCCGGGTCTTTTCCGGAGTGATGATGCACTCACGGACATAGGCGGTGGAGATCAGGACTTCGACTGCGGGGACACGGCCTGTGCCGTCTGCGCGGCGCACGAGGCGCTGGCTGACGACGGCTTTAATGGTCGTGGCTAATTGCAGGCGCACTTGTTTTTGCTCTGGCGGCGGGAACACGGAGATGATGCGGTTGATGGTCTCTGTCGCATCGAGTGTGTGTAAGGTCGAGAAGACCAAGTGTCCGGTTTCCGCGGCGTGCAACGCGGTGCTGATGGTTTCCAGGTCGCGCATTTCGCCGACGAGGATGATGTCCGGGTCTTGACGAAGGCTGGCGCGCAGCGCCGAACCGAAGGAGGGCGTATCCACTTCGACTTCACGTTGATTTACGAATCCCTTTTTATCGCGGTGGAGAAATTCGATGGGGTCTTCGATGGTGACGATGTGCTCGGGACGGGTGGAGTTGATGCGATCGAGCATCGCGGCCAGTGTTGTCGATTTGCCGGAGCCGGTGACGCCGGTGACGAGAACGAGTCCGCGGGAGGCTTCGCAGATCTCTTCAATGATGTGCGGCATGAACAGCTCTTCGAGCGCCTTGATCTTGGTGGGAATCATACGAAGAACGAGTCCCACGTTTCCGCGCTGCTGAAATACGTTAACGCGGAAGCGTCCGAGGCCGGCGACGCCATAGGCCATGTCCAGCTCGGAGCTGTCCTTAAATTTTTGCTTCTGCCGGTTGGACATCATGCTGAAAGCCATGTTCAGCATGTCCTCGGCGGAGATGCGTGGCTGGTCGCTGATGGGCACCAGGTCGCCGTCGATGCGGCAATGCGGATAGTTGCCGACCTTTAAGTGCAGGTCAGAAGCTTTGCGCTCGATGGCAATTCGTAAAAGATCATCAATATGCATGTAAATTCCGTTTCCCGTTTCCCGTTTCCCGTCTTCCGGTCTTGGGGATCGCCCAGAAATCTGGGTTTCATGAGGAGATCAGTGCAACAGAACAGAGTAGCTGAACGTGGAAAGTACCATGAACAAGGGCTTTAGGCAATGCAGGAAACAGCAATCAGCACTTAGCTGTTAGCATTTAGAGGTTAATAGAATGCTGCCACAAGGATTAGGCGGCAACCGATTGTAGATGCCGACTGCTAACTGTCAGGTATTTGCACAATGAACGCAAAAAGACCGCAAGTGGTGATCATCGGCGCAGGTTTTGGCGGGCTCAATGCAGCGCGCGCACTGGCAAAACTGCCGGTCGACGTCATCCTCATCGACCGCAAAAACCATCACACATTTCAGCCGCTGCTCTACCAGGTGGCGATGGCGGTACTCTCGCCTGCGGATATAGCTTCTCCCATCCGTGCAATCTTTCGCGGGCAGAAAAACGTGAAGGTATTTCTGGGCACCGTGGCCGATTTTGACCTGGATAAACAGACCGTAAAGTTCGAAGACACAGATGTGACCGTTCCTTATGACTACCTGATCGTCGCAGCCGGCGCCGGACACGCGTACTTTGGGCACGACGAGTGGGCATCCGTAGCTCCCGGACTCAAGACGATTGAAGACGCATTGGAGATTCGCCGCCGGGTGCTTATGGCGTTTGAAGACGCGGAGCGCAGAGCTGCTACCACGGGAGGACATGAATCGCTGAATTTCATAATCGTGGGCGGTGGAGCGACCGGTGTGGAATTGGCTGGCGCTTTGGCTGATATCGCACGTCGCGTAATGAGGAACGACTTCCGGTATATCGACCCAAAGCAGGCGCGGGTATTGTTGCTGGAGGGCGGCCCCACGGTGCTGCCGGCGTATCCGCCGGACTTGTCTGCGAGTGCGGAGAAACAGTTGAACGACTTGGGAGTTGAGGTCCGCACGCATGCCATAGTGACAGCAGTGGAACCGGGGTTCGTTCGCATCGGCGATGAAGTATTGCCGGCAGCCGTGACCCTCTGGGCTGCAGGAGTTGGAGCGTCTTCCTTAGGAAAGCACGTGGGGGCCAAGACGGACCGCGCCGGGCGAGTGGTTGTCGCCAATGATCTTACGGTTCCGGGGCATCGCAATGTCTTCGTCGTTGGGGACCTGGCTGCGTATGCCGATAGGGAGGGTAACCCGGTGCCGGGCGTAGCCCCCGCTGCCATCCAGATGGGCAAATTTGCTGCGGCGATGATCAAGGCAGACCTGGAGCGCGAACCGCGAAGGACTTTTCACTACCTGGACAAAGGAAGCCTGGCGACGATTGGCAGGTCGAAAGCTGTTGGGATGGTCGCCGGGATCCACTTTTCCGGCTTCATAGCGTGGCTGGCATGGCTTTTCGTCCACCTGATGTTTCTGATTGGTTTCCGCAACCGGTTTTTTGTGATGCTGCAGTGGGCTTTTACATACTTCAGCTATCAGGGGGCGGCGCGGCTGATCACGGACAAAGAGCAAACCTGAAGTCATTCACCACAGAGACACAGAGAAGGCTTGGGTTTGCCGTGAGGGACCCAAGAGCTCCAGGGCTAAAGCCCTTCCGTTTTCGCGGTTTTCATGCAGGCCTAAAGGCCTGCGCCACCCGAGCGGAAATTTCTACGCGTGAGTACTGCGAGTTGTGAGCGCCAACTCGGGTTCCAATTCCGTCGTGCCGTGCGCAGTTTTCTTTTTTCGGCCGAACATCTTCTGGACCCGCTTTTGGAAGTTGTCGAGATAAATGTAGTAGACAGGCGTGATGTACAGGGTCAAGAGCTGAGATAAAACCAGACCGCCGACAACGGCCAAGCCCAATGGTCGACGGGTTTCTGCTGTGGCGCCAATGCCGAGCGCGATGGGCAGAGTGCCCATCAGAGCGGCCATCGTGGTCATCATGATCGGGCGGAAGCGGACCAAGGCTCCCTGATAAATCGCCTCTTCAGCAGACTTGTTTTCCGAACGCTGCGCTTCAAGGGCGAAGTCGATCATCATGATGGCGTTCTTTTTGACGATGCCTACCAGCAGCAATATCCCGACAAATCCATAAAGATTCAGCTCGTAGTTAAACATCATCAGTGTGAGCAACGCGCCGACACCGGCGGAAGGCAGTCCGGAGAGGATCGTGATGGGATGAATGAAGCTCTCGTAGAGAATCCCCAGGACGATGTAAATCACGAAAATGGCCATGACCAACAGCAGACCGAGGCCCTTGACCGACGACTGAAATGCTTGCGCGGTGCCTTGGAAGGAAGTGCTGACACTGCCAGGCAAGTTTTTGCGCGCGGATTCCTCAACCAAAGCTGTGGCTTCACTGAGTGCGACGCCCGGACGCAGGTTGAAACTGAGAGTGACTGCGGGAGCTTGTCCCTGGTGAGTGACTGAGAGCGGGCCCACGCTGCGGCTCAGTGCGGCGACTGAATTCAGAGGAACCAAAGCGCCTTTGTCCGAACGAACATAGAGCAGGGACAACGAAGCGGGATCGAGCTGATACTGCGGTTGCAGTTCCATGATCACGCGATATTGATTGTTGGGCGCATAGATGGTGGAGACTTGTCGCGATCCGTATGCGCTGGCAAGTGCGTCTTCGATCTGGAATGCGGTGATGCCGAGCGCGGAGGCTTTATCACGATCGACGTCGACATTGACCTGAGGATTTTTGATCTGCAGATCGCTGGTGACGTCTTGCAGTTGGGGGATTTGGTTCAGTTTGGCCTCGAATTGCGAAGCCACCCGATAGAGTTCGTCGGTATCTGGAGATTGGAGCGTGTATTGATATAGGGTTTTGGTCTGGCGTCCACCCAGATTGATCAAGGCCGGAATCTGCAAAAACCCATTTATGCCGATGACCTTGGCTATTTTGGGACGAAGCCGTTGCAGAATCTCTTCAGCGCCGGGCCGCTGGTCGCGCGGCTTTAGGCGAAGCACAACACGGCCGGTGTTGCCGCCTTGCAGCGTTGACATATACGCGTCGGTGGCGGGGTCCTCAGCGACCACTCGCGCCAATTCCTGCTGGTGTACGACCATTTGGTCGAAGGAGATACCCTGCGCGGCTTCGGTGCTGATGGTGATTCTTCCAATGTCTTCGGTCGGGAGGAAGCCTTTGGGAATTGCACCGAAAAGATAGAACGTTGCGACAAAGACGATGAGCGAAGCCAGGACGGTCAAGATGCGATGGCGCAAGACTATTTTCAGCGACCACTCGTAGCCGCTCAAGATTCTATCGAAGACGCGCTCTGTGGAGCGATAGAGCGCTCCATGCTCCTCGCGCGGTGTGTGGCGCAGGAACTTGCTGCACAGCATGGGAGTGAGCGAGAGCGAAACGAAACCGGAGACGAGAATCGCAACCGCGATAGTGACGGCGAACTCGTTGAGTAGTCGTCCGATGATGCCGCTCATGAAGATGACCGGGATGAACACCGCTGCCAACGACACCGTCATGGAAATGATGGTGAACCCGATCTCTTTGGCGCCATCCATCGCCGCCTGATGGGGAGGTTTGCCCATCTCCACGTGACGGACAATATTTTCCAGCATGACAATGGCGTCGTCCACGACGAATCCGACGGAGAGCGTGAGCGCCATCAATGAGAGGTTGTCGACGCTGAACCCGAGCAGATACATCGCGGTGAAAGTTCCGACGATGGACATGGGCAGCGCGAGGCTGGGGATGATCGTCGCCGAGACATTGCGCAAGAAGACGAAGATGACCATCACCACTAGAGCGATGGTGAGAATCAGTGTGAACTTGACGTCGCCAACGGACTGGCGGATGGAGAGGGACCGGTCAAAAAGAGTGTCCAATTTCACCGATGGAGGAAGCTGCGTGCGCAGGACTTCCAACCTTTTAAGCACGTCATCGACGACTTGGACGGTGTTGGTACCGGGCTGGCGCTGCACTGCCAAGATGATGGCGCGGTCATTCTGGAACCACGTGGCGGTCTTGTCGTTCTCGACGCTGTCGGAAATGCTTCCGATCTCATCGAGGCGGACGGGAGCGCCATTTCGATAGGCAACGATGAGGTGGCGGAACTGGTCGGCGGTGGTCAGTTGTCCGTTGGCTTGAATGGTGTAGGCGTTGTGTTTGCCGAAGAGAGTGCCGGTAGGCAGATTGACATTGCCGGTCCGCATGGCCTGGGCTACTTCATCGATGCCGATCTTGCGCGCGGCCATCTTTTGCGGATCGAATTGCGCGCGGACCGCGTATTTCTGGCTGCCGTAAACCTGCACCTGTGCTACGCCGGAGATGGTTGAAATGCTTTGCGCGACGGTGGTCTCTGCGTATTCGTCCACCTGCGAAAGCTGCAGCGTGGGCGAACTGAATGCCAGATACAAGACCGGCTGGTCAGCGGGATTCACTTTTTGATACGAGGGCGGCGCAGGCATGTCCGCGGGAAGATCGCGCAGGGTCTTGGCGATTGCGGCTTGGACGTCTTGAGCAGCGGCGTCAATGTTGCGGCTCAGAGTGAACTGGATCGTGATCTGTGTGCTGCCCAGCGAATTGGTCGAAGTCATGCTGTCAACGCCAGCGATAGTTGAAAATTGTTTTTCGAGCGGCGTGGCGACAGAGGTGGCCATAGTGTCAGGGTTCGCGCCCGGCACTGCGGCGTTGACTACAACGGTGGGAAAGTCGACTGTGGGCAAGTCACTGACCGGAAGCAATTGATAGGCGAAGATGCCGAAAGTCAGGATGGCTAGCATCACCAGCGTGGTGGCAATGGGCCTCTCAATAAATGTTTCAGCGATCATGAGCGCGGCTCCTGCGGGGGAGCCACTGGTTGCTGGTTGGCAGTCTTAATTTCTACCTTGCTGCCCTTGATCAAGCGGATCTGCCCGTCAATGACGACGCGGTCACCGGCTTGCAGTCCGGTTTCGACGACGGACTCGGGGCCGACAGTTCGCTTCACGGTTACGGGACGCATGTCCGCGGTGTTGTCCGGCTTGATGACGAAGACGAATTGTCCCTGCTGCCCGGTTTGCACGGCTTGCGATGGGATCACGATGGCGTTCGGCTGCGTGGTGAGCGTGAGCACGACATCGACAAACTGCCCGGGCCACAATCGGCGATCGGGATTTGTGAAGGTGCCTTTGACTTTTATTGTGCCGGTGTTGGGGTCAACGGAGTTGTCAATAAAACTTAGCTTGCCTTCGATGGGCTGGTCTGCCTGTCCGGCGACGACGGCCTGAACATGCAACGAGCCTTCATTGGAATAGCGCTTCAGCTCAGACAACTGCTGCTCGGGGACGGAAAAATTAACGTAAATGGGAGTGATCTGGTTGATGGTGACCAGCGGCACATCGTTGGCTTTGACCAGGTTTCCCAGGTCAACCATGAGATCGCCGGTGCGTCCGGAGATAGGCGCATAGATCTTGGTGTACTGCAGTTGCACCTTCGCGTACTCGACGGCATCTTTGTCGGCGGCGACGCCGGCATCGGAAGCCTCCGCCGTGGAAACAGCAAGATCATACTGCTGCTGGGCGACGACGCCTTCCTTCAGCAATTTGGCGAATCGCTCGGCTTGCACGCGGTTGTTCTTGGCCTGCGCGTCATCGCGCAACAGCGAGTTTTGCGCGCGGCGCAAGTCGGCCTCTAGCTGGCGGCGGTCGAGATCGAAGAGCAGATCGCCCTCGTTGACGTCCTGACCTTGCTTGAAGTGCACTTCAGTGATCTGACTGTTGATCTGGGACTTGATGGACACGGCCTGATAAGCCTGCACATTGCCGATGGATCGCACCGAGACCGGCATATCTTTCTTGACGGCAACGGCAATGGTCACGGGGACTGAGGTCGGGCCTTGCGCTGCGACCTTAGTTTCGCCTTTACCGCATCCCGCAACGGCGAGCAGAAGAGCAGCTGAAAAGAGTGCGGCAGTGTAGCGCAGCAGGAGCGGTTTTGTGCGTGAATCTGTTTTCATGGTTGGTTTTGTCTGCGGTGTCATCAAGTGGCTCGGTGAAATTCCTAATCCAGTGTTGGACGTTCTCGAACGAGCAAAGTCACTGGCCGCAGACCGGCGATTTAGCCCGTAATACGGCGGCGTTGGAACGAAAATATTCCCAACTCGCAAGCCAAATCTGAGGGAGTGTCGTAGGCAAGTAAACGTCTACTTTAGCAAAGTAGAAGCTGAATTGCCACGACTCGCTATGAGTTGGTGATCATCGGACCACATCAGCCAGCAACGTCTGCGTCAATTGCTCCGCAACAGCATATCGGCTGCAACGGCAAGGAGTACGAAACCAAAGACGCGCCGCAAGACGAGGTCGGACAAATGCTGCGCCCATATCCCGCCAAAATAGCCGCCGACCAAAAACCCCGCGGCAATCAACAATGCAGCTTTCATATCCACGTTTCCTGCA
>JAOAPL010000271.1 GCA_025462925.1 Acidobacteriaceae bacterium | reverse complement strand
ACCATCTACAAGCTGCGTCGGATGGAAGAGGTGGAAGTCGAGTACGCGGATTATCTTCCCAAGACCACGAAAGATGTCGATGCGCTATGGAAAACGGTCGGCGAATTCGTCGCGAGCTTTACTGATCCCCATCTCAAGGCACTGATCCTGTCCTTCATGGCGGATCCCGATATCGAACGCGCGTACAAGAATGCGCCCGCGGCCAAAACGCTTCATCATGCTTTCATCGGCGGATTGCTCGATCACGTGGTCTCGCTATTTACATCCTGTGACCTGATCTGCCGAAATTACCCGCATGTGAATCGCGACCTCGTCTTGACCGGCGCATTCCTGCACGACATCGGAAAGATCCACGAGCTCTCATACGCGCGATCGTTCAGCTACACGACCAAGGGCCAACTTTTGGGACACATGATCATCGAGTTAGAGATGCTTCACCAGAAATTGGCTGCTCTGCCGGATTTTCCGCCACAGCTGAAGATACTGATCGAGCACCTCATCATCAGCCATCATGGCCAGTACGAGTTTGGATCTCCAAAGCTCCCCATGTTCCCCGAGGCGTTGCTGTTGCATTACATGGACGACCTTGATTCGAAGATGGAATCGATGCGTGCACATTTTGAGCGCGAACGCGGTCTCGACTCCGACTGGACCGGTTACAACGCTTCGCTTGGCCGTCCGTTGCTCAACACGGAAAAGTTCCTGGCGAAAATGAGCGCAGCCAATGCAGCGCCTAAAGCTGAGGCGGCCAAAGCGGGCGCGGAAAGCGCAAGGGCGATCGACCCAGACCTGAAATGACCGCCAGCAAGTTGAACTTCGACCAATTCGAAGTCCTCACCTTTGATTGCTACGGAACCTTGATCGATTGGGAATCAGGGACTCTCGGCGCGCTGAAGAAGGCGTTCGCCGCGCACAACCGCACATTCGACGATAAAGAAATTCTCACTGCCTATGCCGAGCTGGAACCGGCCATTCAATCGCGCGGATACCAGCTATATCGAAACATATTGGCAGACGTCATGCGGGAGCTAGGCGTCCTGTACAACATCGTATGGAACGATGCCGAAGCCGCATCTCTGGCCGATTCTATCCCCGATTGGCAGCCATATCCCGACACGGTGCACGCGCTCGGGCGGTTGAAATCGAAGTACAAGCTAGCCATCATCTCGAATATCGATGACGACCTCTTCGCTCATTCGGCGCGACATTTGCAGGTGCCCTTCGATCACGTGATCACGGCGCAGCAGGTGGGCAGCTACAAGCCGTCGCACCGGAATTTTGAAACTACTTTGAAGAGGATCGGCTTGCCAAAAGAGAAAGTGTTGCACGTTGCCGAAAGTATTTATCACGATGTGGTTCCCGCGCAGGCACTCGGGATTCATACTGTGTGGGTAAATCGTCGGGCAAGTCGGGAAGGACTAGGCGCTTCGAAGATTGCCGTTGGGACTCCAGATCTGGAAGTGATCGATTTAAAATCTCTCGCCGCCCTTGCTCTCTAGGCACGCCGTTTCTTCAACATCTCAGGTTTCCATTCTTGGAGATACTCTCCAACGGCTTCCCTGAGCCTCGCGTCCAAGCTGTCACTGATGCGGACCATATCAGGAATCAGCGAACTAACTTCAAGGATCAACAGGTTGTTCTGGATGGTGGTGTAGACAAGATTTCTCAGGATGCGAATCTCTTCAAGGAGATGCAACGGCTGGAACTCCTGTGCGCACCGTAACCGCCCATGTTCTTTTGCGCCCTGGGTGGTTCCAGGTTTCGTTTTCGCATCCCGCTCATGAAGGTCCCTGACCACCTCTTGCAGTACTCTCGGAATGCTATTTCTGATCTCATCGTCAGTCAGACTGGCGACAGGGAAGTCCGGACGCGATCTTAATCTCTCGACATATTGCTTCACGATGGAATCGAGGTTGTTCTGCACAACTTCGGAAACCTGGAGCCGTGGTGCAGGGACATGCCGAGGACTGCGGTTGATCAACTTCTTCCGAATGGTTTCAATCAGCTCTTCTGTATCCGCCGGCTTCACGATGTAGTCGTCCACCTGCCCGCGAATCGCTTCCAGCGCCGTCTCAAATGCCGGAAAGCCAGTGATGATGATAGTGATTGCATTCGGTTGAATTCGGCGCATTGCGCTGACTACCGTAAAGCCGTCACTAGGCTCGCCAATATTCAAGTCGGAGAGCAACACGTCAAATTTTTCTGACTGGATCAATGCCAGCGCGTCAGAAACGTTTGCCGCCGCCTTCACCTCGAACTCGTGCATTTCAAGGATCCGGGGCAGGGTTAGGCGTATTGTCGGCTCATCGTCAACAAACAAAAGCTTGGTCATGGCGCGATTATCCGGTGATGGGAATTTTTATTATCTTTTTCTGTATTGCATAAGTGACCAACTGCGCCTTGTTGTGGATATCAAGCTTGCGCATCAGGTTGAACTTATGTGCTTCGATGGTTTTGACACTGAGTCCCAGGATGACCGCGATCTCCTTCACCGAATTTCCCTCGGCCAGAAGCTTCAAGATTTCGCGCTCCCGTGGAGTCAGCGTGGAAATCCGCGGACGCAATTTCGTATCGCGCACGCGCGAGCGGAAGTCCTCGACCAGCTTGCCTAGCACTTGCGAGCTCAAGTACTTGCCACCCTTGTATACGTCGCGGACAGCGGCCAGCAATTGCGGCGCAGGCGTGTCTTTCAAAACGTATCCGGCCGCGCCCGCCTCCAGACACTGCACAAGATAGTCTTCGTCCTCATACATTGTGAGGAACAATACCTTGGTCTCAGGACGATTCTTACGGATCTGCCGCGCTGCTTCGAAGGAAGACAGCCCCGCCATGCCAATATCCATCAGCACGACATCTGGCCGCAGTTCGCGCGCTTTTTCCACGGCTTGTCCGGCATCAGAGGCCTCGGCGATCACTTCGAAATCGGACGATTCGGTTTCCAACAACCTGCGAACTCCCTGGCGGAAGAGCGTGTGATCATCAGTTAATAGGCATTTAATCTTTGGCATGGGTATCGCTTTCTCCACCACTGGCTGCGGCGGCTTGCAGTATCTCGCTGTTTGGGATTACGTTCGCAATTTCTTGCTGTTCTTCTCGTTCATTTGCCGGGACGTCGATCTCAATGCGCGTTCCTTTGCCCTTGAGTGAGATCACGCGCACTACTCCGCCCAGCATGCTTACTCGTTCTTTGATTCCAGCTAGTCCGAATGAGTTCCCGCGGAAGTTGCTGTTCGGGAATATTCCAATCCCATCGTCTTCGACAAGAACTTTTACCGTTCCATTGTTTCGAGTCATGGAAATGTTGGTCTTGCTCGCTTGTGCGTGCTTGGCCACGTTATGCAACGCCTCTTGCACAATGCGGTAGATCGTCATCTCCGTCTCCGGTCCCAGCCGGCCGACTTGCTCTGAGATCGCCACTCGCGTCTTCACGCCGGAATTCTTTTCCAGGTCTTTAGCTTCCTTGCGGAGAGCAGCGAACAGTCCCAACTCTTGCAGCACCATGGGGGAAAGCCGCGCGATGATGCGGCGGATTCCTTCAATCGTCCGATCCACAACGTCCAGCGTCTCTTGCACCTTCGTCTTGGGAGCCTTGCCCACGAGGCTTGCCTGCAGCATGTCCAGATAGAGGCGGATCACCATCAGCGCTTGGCCGGTTTCATCGTGCAGTTCTCGGCTGATTCGGCGGCGTTCTTCTTCCTGTGCGCGCAACAGGTGGCTGGATAATTCGGCGATCCTAGATTCCCGCTCGCGCAGCGTCTGCGTGATCTGTGCGCGGTCGATCGCGAGAGCCGAGCGATCAGCAATGGCCCGCATGAGTTCGCGTTCGGTCGGCATCCACTCATACGGTTTCGAAAATCCGATCAACATCACCGCGATGGTTTGCCCGTCGTACTTCAGCGGCACTCCCCAGAGCGTCGTGGCCTTCTCCTTGATTTCCGGGCTAAGGACGCGAGGATCGCGGCTAGTATCCAGCACGATGGACGGTTCACCCGTTTTCGCAATGGTGTCGCAAAAACCTTGTCCAAGATTGAAGATAAATTCTCCGCGAAGCTGCGGGCCCAATCCCAGAGACGCGTGGACGCGTAGGAGATCACTTTCCTTGTCGCGGAGCATGACCAGCCCGAGTACCGCGTCAAAGGTCTGGCAAGTGATTTCCAGCACTCGCTGCAACATCGAGTCCAGCGAGCTGTCCACCAGTTCTACGTCCAAGATCGAAAGCAGCGCTTGCGATTCCCGCGAGCGCGTGTCGAAGTACGCCCCGGATACTGCTCCAAAGGTCGATGCCGAAAGCATCTCCAGCGCCCAGAGGGCTTGCGACCGGCGGTCGCAGAAAATGCTGGCCAAGTACGGCTCGCAGGCTTCTTGATACAACTCCAACGCCCGGCTTACGACGCGTGTGTCCACTTCAAGTTTTGCGAGTCGCGTTCCGAAGTAGGTGACATTTTCAAAGAATCCGCTGAAATCCCCATGGCAAAAATAGGAGGAACCCGTGGCAACCGTAGTCCGCTCTAATGTGGCCAGCGCTCGTTCGTCGAGCGGGAACTCTTGCACTATCCGCGCACGCCAATTCGCTGTAATGTCAGGGAAGTACGGCTGCAGTGCGGAGGCGACTTCAAGAACGAGTTCTCGCGAACGGTCGTTCAACGGCAAAACAGCGGTCACAACTACTCCGGGGCCCAAGGGAATTATGGTGCAGGTACTTTGATGCAGCCACTCTGACTGCAGAGGCTAACTACGTGATTAACATTAAATGTGCAGCGATTCCGCAATTGTACCCCGAATTTCATCTAGTTATCCATTAAATATTAACTATATTGCTATTAGTTTTTCGGGAGTCGAAGCTAAGGCTGGTTGGCTCGCCCGAAGCACGCTTCGAGCTTCGCGGTGGCTTCCCATGGCGGCAAGTTATTCTGCCGTTCGGGATTTGCGTTTAAAATCAGAACTCTACCTCTTATGTTGCGTTTCTACACTGCCGGCGAATCACACGGTGAGGCCTTGATTGCAGTCATCTCAGGCATTCCCGCGGGACTACCCATCGATCAAGCTTTCGTCGACCGTGAACTGTGGCGACGACAGCAGGGCTTCGGCCGTGGCGGTCGTATGCGTATTGAATCCGATCGCGCGCATTTTCTTTCTGGGGTACGCAACGGCCAATCGATCGGCTCGCCGATCTCGATCCAGTTGAAAAATGAGGATTGGAAGAATTGGGAAGAGGCCTTGCCCGTGGCGGCGGGTGATCCTGGAAAACACAAAGCCGTGGCATCGCCGCGGCCTGGCCATGCCGACCTTGCGGGTGCGTTGAAATACAACCTGCCGGAAGCGCGATACGTTTTGGAGCGGGCCTCGGCGCGCGAGTCCGCCGCTCGAGTTTCTGTCGGCGCGGTTGCCAAGTTGCTATTGCGGGAATTGGGCATCGAAGTTTTGAGCCATGTGATCGCCGTTGGAGCTGCCGAGAATCCAAACGATGTTGAATGGGACAAACTGCGAACGCTTCATGCCAAGAATGAGATCTTGCTGAATTGTGCGGATGAGTCTTCAGAACAACTGATGAAGGCGGAAGTCGATAAGGCACTGCGCACAGGGGATTCCGTTGGCGGCGTCTTTGAAGTGGTGGCGCACAAGGTCCCGCCGGGATTGGGCACATACGCCAATTGGGACGAGCGCCTCGACGCATTGCTAGCCGCCGCAGTCATGTCGCTTCAGGCGGTGAAGGCGGTAGAGATTGGCCGCGGCATTCGCGCAGCCACTTCCTTCGGATCCACAGTTCACGATGAGATAGGCTACGCTGCGCCAGAGCCGGACATTAACGGCGGTTACACTCGCTTCACCCGTCCCAGCAACAATGCCGGCGGAATCGAAGGCGGGATTTCTAATGGCGAGGACGTCATTGTTCGCGGTTACTTGAAACCAATCTCAACCTTGCGACGTCCATTGCAATCAGTGGATTTCAAGTCGCGCGAGACGGTCAAGGCAGCCTATGAGCGCTCCGATGTCTGTGTGGTCCCGGCTGCGGGCGTTGCTGCCGAGGCTATGGTTGCGTTGACGTTAGCGAAATGCGCTCTGGAAAAATTCGGCGGCGATTCGATGACTGAACTGCATCGTAACTTCAAAGGTTATTGCGATCAGATAGAGAAGTTTTGAAGCACTTCGGCTGAGCGCTCCCGTATTTGCTGTATTTTTCTCCACCGGTGATTCGATGCAAGGCGGCAATATTCATGCCCTCGAACTAGTCTTTCTGCTGCTTCTGTTCTTTGTGGTAGCGTTTGCGGAGCTGGCGCGAAGACTCAAGACCCCCTTTCCAATCGTGTTGGTTCTGGCGGGATTGCTGTTGAGCTTTGTTCCCGGAATTCCACCCATCCGGCTAAGTCCTGATCTCATTTTTTTCGTCGTACTGCCTCCTCTTCTCTATTCCGCTGCATGGCTCACCTCATGGCGCGATTTCCAATACCACCTGGTCAGCATTCTCCTGCTCGCCTTCGGGTTGGTGACGTTCACTGTCTTCGGCGTTGCTGCGGCGGCGACGAGGGTCTTTCCAGGATTCGACTGGCGTACAGGTTTCGTGCTCGGCGCCGTGATCTCTACCACAGATGCAATTGCCGCCACCTCCATTGGCAAGCGCTTGGGATTGCCGCAGCGTGTCGTGGATATCCTCGAAGGTGAAAGCCTGGTCAATGATGCTAGTGGACTGCTTGCGCTGGAGTTCGGCATCGCCATGGTCGTTCAGCAACAGACACCTACGGTCACATCGGCCCTCGCGCGCCTCGCCTATCTGACGGTTGTGGGACTTGCGATCGGATTGGTCGTTGGCCTGGTCGTCGAATGGTTTGAGCGTCGCATTGACGATGGACCCATTGAAATCACCATCAGCTTGCTGGTTCCTTATGCTGCCTACCTCGCGGCAGAGGAAGCGCGCGCCTCGGGTGTGCTTGCTGTCGTGGCAAGTGGACTCTATCTCAGCCGCAAGAGCGCTCATTTTTTTTCTCCCAATGTGCGAATCCAAATTTATTCCGTTTGGCAATCGCTGACCTTTGTTCTGAACGGAGTCGTCTTTGTACTCATCGGTCTTCAACTCCCGTATGTCCGTGAAGGGATTCGAGACTACAACCTTCGCGAACTCCTGATTTATGGCGCGCTCTTCAGCGCAATCGTGATTCTCCTGCGGCTCATCTGGGTATTTCCCGGGGCTCACCTCGCTATTTGGATTCGCCAGCGCCTTCTGCGCCAAAACGAGCAGATGCCGCCCAAGCGCCAGATTTTCATCGTCGGCTGGACCGGGATGCGTGGCGTGATCGCGCTTGCCGCCGCCCTCGCTTTACCGGAGACCCTCGCGGACGGAAGTCCATTTCCGCAACGGAACCTGATCGTCTTCCTCACGTTTTGCGTCATCCTTGTCACACTTGTGCTGCAAGGACTCACGCTTCCGGCCCTAATACGCCGCCTGGGTCTGGCCGGCCCCCAAGGACGCCACTGTGGAGAGAAAGAAGCCCGGCGCATTGTTCTCGAATCCGCCCTTGCACATATAGAAGCTGCGCGGGAAGAAGACCGGCCGGAGTTCGCCAGCGTTTATGATGATCTTGCCCAGCACTATCGGGAACGCCTTGAAAACATTGTCGGTAGCAGCGAGGACCAGGACGGAGCCGGCGAAGAACTCTATGGCCGTCTTCTCGATTTATCCCTGGAGCTGAATCAGGTCGAACGCCAAACCGCCGTCCGGCTGCGCAATGAAGGCCGCATCAATGATGAGGTGTTCCGTGAGCTCGAACGCGAGCTCGATCTGGACGAGGTCAGACTACAGGAAAGGGAGGCTCACGGACCATAACTTGGCAGAGCCACATTTTCCGAATCCCGCATCTTGCGGTTAGAATTGCCGCTCAGCCGCATCGGTGGGAGTGTGCCGCAAGTGACACATTGACATTAGTCCAGCGCCTTAGCACTGGGCGCGCACCAAAGCATAAGTCCCGCAGGGATGGCTGACACGGCGCAACCGCGCCGAAAATTAAAGCGTGGTGGATATAATTCGACTGTGGAAACAAAAACCAAAGCAAAAATCTACCCTATCGTCTTATATGGCGATCCAGTGCTTGAAAAGCCTGCCGAAACCGTCACGGTCTTCGACGAAGAGCTTCGCACCCTTCTAGACGATATGTTCGAGTCTATGTATTCAGCGCACGGCGTCGGATTGGCGGCCCCGCAGATCGGGATTGCCAAACGCATCGCCGTGGTGGACTGCAGTTTCAAGGAGCGTCCGGAAGAACGGATGGTTCTCATCAATCCCGTCATTGTGAAACAGGAAGGAAAGCAGACGAGCGGCGAAGGCTGTTTGAGTCTTCCCGTATTTCGCGAAAATGTGACCCGCGCAAATCGCGTGACCGTCCGCGCGCAAGATGGTTACGGCAAAGAATTCGAAACCACCGGCGAAGGCCTGACCGCGCGTGCGTTTCTGCACGAGACCGATCACCTTCACGGCAAACTCTTTATCTCACACGTCAGCGCGCTCAAGCGCGACATCATCAGGCGAAAAATCAAAAAGTTGGCAAAAGCCGGCGAGTGGAAGTACGAACCGCCAGAGTAGCCACATTGACATCAAGATAGCCCGCGTAGCGGGCGAAAGTGAATAGCCCACCGCGTAAGCGGTGGGGAAAGTCGAACAAACCGTTGAGCGCCAGCGGCGCGAGACTCTCTGCTCGAGATATCTTTTACTTCTTCTTAATCCTCTTCGTTGGCGGGCGGGTGGCCCACCCTCTCGCGTTATGGGTGCCCCGTCCTAGCTCCGCTAGGGCGGGGATTCGTTCCGTGACGAACCGGAAACCGGTGCAACACGATTCACTGCGCGCGCGAAGGTTTGGCTTGCCGCTGTCATCTTCGGCTCCTATTCCTAATAGCTAACAGTCATTTATAATAATTGACAAATTGCATAAAACTGATATTCTGTTCATGCGTTTAGTGCGGGACTACCGCTAAGTACATCGTATTCTGTATTTTGCTCCTAACAGCCATAGAATCTTGCACATGTCCAGATTTCATGGCTTAAGTTGTTGAGTCTAATAGAGCGAGAGAGTAGGGGAGGGGGGCGTCGCCTCATCCGCCCCATCGGTACAATCAAGCCATGGACCTAATCTTCTGTGGAACGCCCAAATTCGCCGTGCCCACACTTGAGTTGTTGGTGAAGGAAGGATTCCGTGTCCGCTTGGTGGTCACACAGCCAGATCGTCCGCGTGGGAGGGGAATGGAGGTCACTCACCCACAGGTGAAGCAATCGGCGCTTGTGCATGGCTTGCCAATCGTCCAACCCGAGAAGATTAAGACCAATGCCGAATTCCGCGCGCAGTTGGAAGCAATCGCGCCGCAAGCGATTGTCGTCGTAGGTTATGGACGCATCATCCCGCCGTGGATGCTCGACCTTCCACCGCTCGGCAATATCAATCTCCACGCATCCCTGCTTCCGAAATATCGCGGCGCCGCTCCCATCCAATGGGCCATCGCAAATGGCGAAACTGTTACCGGGAACACCACGATCCGACTCGACTCCGGACTCGATACCGGAGACATCTTGTTGCAGGAAGAAACTGCAATCATGCCCGATGACGACGCGGTCACGCTCGCTCCTCGGCTCGCGCAAAGCGGAGCGGCGCTCACAGTCAAGACGCTGCGCGGCTTGGAAGACGGTAGCATCCGGCCCGTAAAGCAGGACGCAAGCCACTCCAGCCTTGCTCCCATCCTGCAGAAAGAAGACGGACGCATCCTCTCCTCAAGGACGGCCACTGATATCTTCAACCGCCTGCGCGGATTCCAACCTTGGCCCGGTGCATTCACCACATTTCGCGGCAAGAACTTGAGTCTGGTTGCAGCGAAACCATACCCGACCCAATCTGGCCTTTCTCTCAGCCCAGGAGAGTTGCTTTATAAAGACGAACGGCTTTTCTTGGGCTGCGCCGAAAAGTCCATTCTGGAAATCAAAGAACTACAACTAGAAGGAAAGAAGCGCATGAGCGCCCGCGACTTCGCGAATGGCTACAAACCCGTTCTACACGAGAAGCTCGGCACTTCGGCTGAGCCCGTACGATAATGTCTGCTTCGCCTGCCCGCATCGCTGCATTCGATATCCTGCTCCGAGTTGAGACTCAGGACGCTTACGCCGTTGAATTGCTGCACTCTGAAAAGGTCTCACGGCTTTCAGCTGCGGACCGCAACTTGGCCATGCAGCTTGTCATGGGTGTCTTGCGATGGCAATCTCGCTTGGATTCAGCGATCGCGGAAATCGCCTCAGGAAAACACAGCGTCAACAAGCTCGATCCGGAAGTTCGACTTTCGCTCCGACTTGCGATCTTTCAGTTGCGATTCCTCGAACGGATTCCCGAGAGCGCAGCGGTGAATGAAAGCGTCGAGCTGGTAAAGCGTGCGCGCAAACGCTCCGCAGTTCCGTTCGTGAATGCTGTCCTACGCAAGATCGCGCGCGGTGTTGAGCCAGCAATTCCTTCGGCGTTTAGCACCGCAGAAGAATTGGCCCAGTGGTTTTCTCAACCACAATGGCTGGTGGAAGGATGGCTCAAGCAGTTCGGTATTGAAAAAACCAGGCTCATCTGCGAAGCCAACCAAGCTACTCCGCAAACGACACTGCGATTGAATGTCGGCGCGGAATCCGCGAACACTGTAGTCGCGGAACTCGCTGGCGAGGGAGTCGAAGTCGAAGCCGGCGCGCTGCTCACCTCTGCGCTTCGGGTGGTCTCGGGCGACGTGACGCGCACCGCTGCATTTCGCGAACGCCGTGTGGCCATCCAGGACGAAGCCTCGCAATTGGTCGCCGCATTAGTGGGCAAGGGAGAACGCATTCTCGATTGCTGCGCCGCGCCGGGAGGCAAGACTTCCGCTATCGCTCTGAACAACCCAGAATCAGAAATCATTGCCGTGGAGTTGTATCCCCAGCGCGCGCAAATGATGCAGAGATTCATCACCGCTCCGAACGTGCAAGTCATCACGGCTGATGCCATCGATCTTCCGGTGAGCGGCAGCTTTGATCGCGTCCTCGCGGATGTTCCATGTTCTGGCACCGGAACGTTGGCGCGCAATCCGGAGATCAAGTGGAAGCTCCAACAGAGCGATATCGACGACCTTCACAAGCGACAGGTCGCAATTCTCAACGCGGCCTTGGACAGGATCGGCCCGAACGGCAGGGTTGTTTACTCGACATGCTCACTTGAAGAACGGGAAAATGTTGGAGCGGTCGATGAGGCGTTGCGCGGCAGAACTGGATTTCGACTTCTCGATTGCCGTTCATTATTGGAGGAACTCAAAACCAGCGGCTCTCTGACTTGGCAAGATATCGAGTCCTTGACCGATGGTCCCAACCTGCGAACGTTGCAAGGAGTTCATCCGTGCGACGGTTTCTTCGCCGCAGTGATTGAGAAGATTTAATGGCTGATCTCGAATGTTACCGTTGCTCCGACAGCAATCTTTTGTCCGGGAGCCGGAGTTTGTTTCACGATGATGCTGGAGCCCTGCGACATCGGTGCGATTGGAACCGTGCCGACGGCAGGTGCGGAATCAGATACCTTGCCTAACTTGAAACCCGCATCTTCGAGTTGCGCCGAGACGTCGGCAAGATGCTTCCCGATGAAGCTTGGCATCACGAATTGTTTTTCCGCTTCCGTTGCCGCAACCAGCACGCTGATCTTCGGCGACTCCACCAAACCCGCATTCGGCGGCGGATTCTGAACGACGATCTGGTCGGCAGTCGCTCCAGGCAAAAATCCGGTGGCAACAGATCCGACTTCGAGGCCGCGACGGCGAACATTGATCTCCGCCGCGCGAACGCTTTGACCGATCACGTTGGGAATCTCAGTCCGCTGTGGTCCCAAACTCTGAGCTGCACGGATCCGCCATCCGCGACGAACATGAATTCCCGGCGTGGGCAGCTGTGAGAGGATCTTTCCTTCAGCGATGTCGCTGGAAAAAAATTTGTTCTCGACATCCAGTATCAATCCAGAAGCATTCGCAGATGTCTCAGCCGCTGCTCGCGTCATCCCGAGCAGATTCGGCACTGCGACTTCGCGGCCATGGATGGCAAACCTCATCGCCGTCAGCGCGGAAACCATCGCAACGGTCAGAAGCACAAGCGCGAGAAGCAGAATGCGAAGGAGACGTTTCATAATTAATTCGTTAAATCAATTTCGGCGCAGGACTACCTTGGCCTTTGCTTCCGTTGCAGGAGATTCACTTGCTTCGGCATCATCGGCACGCGGAGCGCTGGTGAGAATAGTTTTGATTTTTTCGGGGTCGGTTTCCTCGGTTGGCTTCACGAACGTCTCGTTATCACGACCCTGAAGCGCGACCCTCATAAAATCGATCCAGATCGGCAACGCAGCTTGCCCGCCAGTCTCTTTGCTGCCGAGAGTCTTCTTTTCGTCAAAGCCAACCCAAACGCCGCACGTGATCGAAGGCGAAAATCCTACGAACCACGCGTCAGTAAAATCGTTTGTCGTTCCGGTTTTGCCGCCGAGCGGATGCTTCAGCTTGAGCGCTGCTGTCGCCGTTCCTTGTTGCACGACACCTTGCAGTAGCGAAACCATCGTGCGCGCAGTCTTCGAATTGACTACATCTTTTACTTCCGTGAAATTCTCCTCGCGCACGTGTCCGTCATAATCCGTGACTTTGCGGATATATCGCGGCATCACGCGAACGCCGTCGTTGGGGAAGGTCGTGAATGCAGCGGTCTGCTCGAAGAGCGTGACTTCCGCCGAGCCGAGCGCCACCGGCAAATACGGCGGAATATTTGAAGTGATGCCGAACTTGTGCGCGTACTCGATCACGGTCTTGATGGTCACTTGCTCCGCGACTTTCAACGCAGGAATATTTCGCGAGTTCGCGAAGGCCACGCGCAGCGGCAGATTTCCCCAAAATTTACTGTCGTAATTCGACGGCGAATACGGACCGGAAGCGGTCATGAAAGTGGTCGGCGTATCGAGAATGTAGTCATCCACGGAAACAGTGTCGGTGTCGATCGCAGCGGTGTAAACGAAAGGCTTGAATGACGAGCCAACTTGCCGTAACGCCTGCGTCGCGCGATTGAATTGCGAATCCCTGAAGTCTCTTCCGCCGATCATCGCTTTGATGTCGCCGCTGGCATTGTCCACTGCCATCATCGCGACCTGTGTTCCTGAATCCTGTTCCAGCGTGACGTGAGCGCCAGCTCCGTCCGCTGGTCCGGCAGGAAGGGAAACGATCTTCACGTAAACAATGTCACCGATATTCAGAATATCTTTCGGCGAGCGTTTTCCCGTCCATGCGATGTCCTGCGGCGAGAGCGCTGCAGAGTAGCGTCCGAATTTCACTGTTGCAGATGTTGCGGTAATGTCCGTGACCATAGCATGAACGTAACCACCGACTTCGAGGAAGTCTGACCAGTCAGGATGTTCGTAGTTCGCGAGTGGTTCAGATTCCAACACATTCTTCAGCTTGCCTTTCCATCCGTGACGATGTTCGTAAGCGGCCAAGCCATCAAGAGCAGCTTTGTTCGCTGCCCGCTGCCAATCCATGTTGAGCGTGGTGTAAACACGCAAGCCGTTCTGGTGGACTTCTTCGCTTCCGTATTTCTTCTCCAGATATCTACGAATCTCCTCGACGAAGTAAGGCGCGATGGAGTGCGTAGCCGATTGCACGTTCAACCGCAAAGGCAAGTTCTTGGCGCGGTTCGCTTCTTCTGCCGTGATCTTGCCGTCTTCAAGCATCGCGTTGATCACAAGCGCTCTGCGCCGAAGCGTGTTCTGCGGATTCGTGATGGGTGAATATTGCGTTGGTGACTTCGGCAAGCTCGCCAAGACTGCGGCTTCTTCGAGAGTGAGGTCTTTCACCGGTTTGCCGAAGTAGTATTGCGATCCCGCAGCGAAGCCATAAACGCCGTGACCAAGATAGATCTGGTTTGCATACAGCGTGAAGATCTGCGGTTTGGTGAAGCGCCGCTCGATCTGGATGGCGAGAACGATCTCCTGAAACTTGCGGCTGAAGTTGCGCTCCGCGGAAAGAAAGAGGTTGCGCGAGAGCTGCATGGTCAGCGTGGAAGCGCCTTGCGCGCGACTGTGTGTGGTGATGTCGCGATATGCAGCTCCCAAAACGCGCTGCAGATCGATTCCCCAATGCTTCTCGAAATCCTTGTCCTCGATGGAGATCACTGCATCGCGCAGGACTTTAGGGAAATCTTCATACGATGCGATCACGCGGCGTTGCAGCGCGAAGCTTCCGATCACGTGACCTTGATCGTCGTACAGTTCGGTGATTGCGTTGGGACGAAAGCGCTCCAATTCGCCGATCTGCGGAAGATCGGTCGAATAGACGATGAACAATCCTGCAAGCGCTCCGATGGTTGCCGAAGCGAGCACGAGCAGTCCGAAGACAACTCGACCAACAAGCTTCTTTCCGGCAAAGCTTACGGAAGGAATAACTGAATAGAGAGATCTCATTGAGGCGTGTTGAACGCCAGCATAGCACGATGTGAATTGCTGAAACGGCGAGAAAAGTTCTTCGCACGAACAAAAAAATCGCGGACCGGAGTCCGCGATTTCAGAAAACAATTTTTGTTACGAGGCTTTGGTCTTCAACACCGCGATGGCGCGCTGCAACTGTTCGTCATTGTGCGGCGCAGCAGGCTTCTTAGCATCAGGAGCGTTGGCGGAATCGTCTTCCTCGTCACCAGTATCGGCAAGCACAGTGTCATCCACATCGGCGACCAGGATGTTCGGCGTCACGGATGAGTCCTGAATTGCTTTGCCTGCGGGTGAATAGTATTTCGCGATGGAGAGGATCACGGCGGAACCATCCGGAACCTCGATCAGTTTCTGCACCGATCCCACGCCAAAGGTCTTGTCTCCGAGAACATCACCACGAGCGTTGTCGAGGATGGATGCGGCGACAATCTCGGCTGCGCCAGCGGTTCCGCGGTTCACGAGCACGACCAGAGGAAGTTTCGTGATGGCTTTCTGCGGGTCAGCGTTGAAGTCCTCGCGGGGATATCGCTGTCCCTTTAAG
>JAOAPL010000270.1 GCA_025462925.1 Acidobacteriaceae bacterium | reverse complement strand
GCCTAACCTCCCCAACTGATTTGACCCGCTGCCAAGCCATCGCCATACGTAGCTGAGACACTCCCATTAGTTCTTTCGGAAGTGACATGTGGCGGGTGAAGAAGACGCGAATTCCCGCTGCACGAGCCGCTTTGAGGACCTGAAGAACTCTGTCAGTGATCTGGTGCCCATTCTCGATCTGGTTCACAATCCCGACTTGCATGTCGTACACGATCAGCGCCAAGCGCGTCGGGTCGCAAACGTCTTCCAGTGTTTGCGGAATATTTAGTCCGAATGCCCTCTGCGTCATCGATTCCACCTCATCAGGAAGTAGTGGGAACTCCATTTTACTGAAACTGTCCTTCCACTTTATCGCTAACCTTGGGTTTCACCGTGACTTGCCGAAAATGCCGTAAATCGAATCCCTTCATCTCCGCCATTCCTCGGTTTCAGTAAAATTCTCGCCCGCTCGCTGTAGTATTTCTCGCATGTTCATCGAGCTAGGTCTTGCCGTTGTCGGTCTTGCGCTTCTTGCGCGACTTGCGAATAAATGGGGTTTCTCGGCGATCCCTCTGTATCTTTTGGCCGGCCTCGTCTTCGGCAAGGGTGGCCTGGCGCCTCTTAAGCTGACGGAAGATTTCATTCGCACAGGCGCGGACATTGGCGTACTCCTGCTGCTGTTCATGCTGGGACTTGAATACAGTGGAGAAGAGTTAATGCTGGGTCTCCGCACCGGATTTCCAGCGGGCATTGCAGATTTTGTCCTCAACTTTACGCCGGGCCTTGTGGCTGGATTTCTAATGCGATGGAAGCCGTTGGCCGCCGTCAACTACTGGGAACCTTTTCGGAATGCCAGAAAAAGAACCGAACGAGGCAGTCGCTGAAGCGTTCCGAAAAAGGTTACTGAGCGCGGCCGGGTTTCGGAGAGTGGCTGAACCGTTTCCAATGCGAAATTCTATAGAAAGGGTTGTCTATTATTTGTTTTTCGCTTCTCAAGCCGGCGTTGCCGAAGACATCGTGAACGATATCTTTGCGAAATACCGTAAGCGAGGCATGAGGGAGTAATGTCACTAAACTCCGCAATCGAGTGGACCGACGCCACCTGGAATCCCGTTCGCGGCTGCACGAAAATCAGCCCCGGCTGCAAGCACTGCTACGCCGAGACCTTTGCCGAGCGCTTCCGCGGGGTGAAGGGACATCCTTATCAACAAGGATTCGATCTTCGCCTAGTCCCAGAAAAACTCACCGAGCCCTTTGCCTGGAGATCGCCGAAGCTGGTGTTCGTGAATTCCATGAGCGACCTCTTCCAACCAGGAGTGCCTGACGCGTATGCCGAAGCCGTTGCGCAGGTGATGGTAAAGGCGAAATGGCACACCTATCAGGTATTAACAAAACGGTCGGAGAGACTCCGGGACCTCCTCAATGGCCGCTTACGTTTCGCGGCGCAGCAGAAACATATTTGGTGGGGCGTGAGTGTCGAAGATAGGAAGTATGGTCTGCCTCGCATCGCTCACTTGAGAAACTCACCCGCGGCGGTGCGTTTCCTTTCAGTAGAGCCACTGTTAGAGGACTTGGGCCAAATTGATCTCGGCGGCATCAGTTGGGTGATCGTTGGCGGCGAAAGCGGGCCCGGCGCGCGGCCGATTGAGAAAGAATGGGTGCTTTCTCTTCGCGAGCAATGCAAGGCCGCCGGAGTGCCTTTCTTCTTCAAGCAATGGGGCGGCACACGAAAATCTCTAAACGGACGGGAACTCGAAGGCCGCACCTACGATGAGTATCCCCGGCGTTTGTCCTCTCCGGTTCCTGCTCGGGGCGAGTGCCTGGCGCTCGCTGGATCCTTCGTAAATTCCGTCCGGAAAACGCTTGGCTTGGTAAAGCTGGGAAAATTGGCGCCAGCCTAGAACGGCAGAAGCTGAGCGGTCAACTATTCCTGCCGAAAGACGTCCGCGCGGCTCAGCGTGAGAACAACGGTTTGTGCCAGGCGTTCGACCACGGCAAGGTCGCCATCATCGAAGGCAAACGCGCCGCTGGAAAAGACCTCCAGCAATCCCACGAGATCCCGCTCATAGACCACAGGCGCAGCCAAAATGGACCGGATTCCGAGCTGCCGGCAAGCCTGGTTATCGACTCGGCTGTCAGATTCCGTGTCGTCGCATCGCAAAGGACGCAAGCCGCGAACGCATTCGCCGGTGAACCCCGATGTGATGTCAACTTCGGTGCCCATGTACGGCGCCGCTGCCCCAGCCACCGCTCGGCAGGTCATGCCGTTCGCGCCGGCAAGAGCCACCGCCGCCCCCGTTCCCCGGGTAATCGAGCATGCTCGGTTGGCGATCAGAGTCAAAGCTGCATTCAGATCAGCGCCCAGCGATTTGAATTCGTATTGGACACAGGTCGAAAGCGCCCCGTTTTTGGAATTTCCCGGCCCCGCTTCCAGGCTTAAGGCAATGCCAGAACCGGCGCTGGAATTTGTTGAACTTCGTCCCTGTTCCGAAGCCGAGTTGCGAACTACCCATCGCGGAGCTTTCCAGCTTCGAACTCCCGCATTCACCGTCAACCATTCGCGAAGACGGGCGCGGGCTTCATCTGGGAGATCGGAAAAGCGCACGCCTGCCCGGCCCAGCGCGTCCGCCCACGCCACATAGCCGGTTGTCTCAAGATAAACCGCCGGTTCTCCCAGTGACAGATGCAAAGGGATGCAGGTATGCGCTTCGAGCGGTGCCTGCGTCTGCATGGCCATGCCTTCTTCGCTCAGGTCGAGAATCATTCCGCCGGTGACACCGTCAAAGCTGGCGAACGCAGGTGTATTAACTTTCTGACGGAGCGAGTGACGCCTCTCGGGGGCCATATTGTGGTTCACTGCAGGCCTTCTTTGACGCTCCCTAGCCGGAATTGACCGGTGACTAGCCAGCTGAGGGAGGGCTGCCCACATCATCGGAGCAAAATGAATAAATGAGAAGTACATGGGAGGGTACGAGGAAGGTTCTCTAATCACGATCTGTCATCCCGAGCGGAGCAGGATGGCTCGCCTACGAGCCGTCCGGCGGAGTCGAGGGACCCCGTGTGCCTTGGGAGGCAGCACCATGCTTAATCAGGAGTTCCCTCGAAAATAGAAAGCATGGTCAAAATTCCTCTGGGCGGTCTGATGATCACGGGCGAGCACAAGGTCTTTCGACTCCGCGCTCAAGATGACAGTATTTAGTGAATGGCTTTGAGCAACATCGCGCGAGAGGGGACTCACCACCCCACCTTCATCCCCTTATTCTGCTCATCCAGCCACTTCTTCAGCGGTGCGAAGTACTCGATGATGGCGCTGGCATCGCCCTGGCGCTGGCCGGTCAAAGCCTCCATTGCCTCGGGCCAAGGCTTGCTCTGCCCCATTTCGAGCATCTTGTTCAGCTTGACGCCGGCTTCTTTAGATCCAAAGAATGTGCAGCGGTTCAGCGGGCCTTTGTACCCCGATTCGCGGCACAGGGAACGATAGAACTGGAACTCATAAATGTCGGCCAGGAAATAACGCATGTAGGGAACGTTTCCGGCTACGTGATATTTCGCGCCGGGATCGAAGTCCGACTCGCTGCGTGGAACCGGCGGCACCACGCCCTGATACTTCAGTCGCAGCTCCCACCAGGCTTTGTTGTAGTCCTCAGGCTTGATCTCGCCTGAGAAAACTCTCCAGCGCCACTGGTCGATGAGCAATCCAAACGGCAGAAACGCGACTTTTTCCAGCGCCTGTTTGAGCAGCAGAGGTATGTCGGCCTCCGCCGGAGGAATCTTGTCGAGCAGGCCAATCTTCTGCAGATATTCAGGCGTGATTGCCAGCGCAATCGTGTCTCCGATGGCTTCATGGAACCCATCGTTCGCGCCATTTTCGAACAGGTAGGGCTGGTTCTTGTACGCGCGTTGATAGAAGTTGTGACCGAGTTCGTGATGGATGGTCACAAAATCCACGTCGCGCACCTGAATGCACATCTTGATACGCAGATCGTCTTTGTTGTCGACGTCCCATGCACTCGCGTGGCATACAACATCGCGGTCAGCGGGCTTGGTGAACAAAGAACGCTCCCAAAAAGTTTTGGGCAGAGGGTCGAAGCCGAGAGACTTGTAGAAGTTCTCCCCGTACTTCACCATGCCCTTCGCGTCGAGCTTTTTGGCGTTTAGCAGTTCGGTGAGATCGTAACCGCGACTGTTCTCCGACAGTCCGAGGATCGGAAAAATGCCGCCCCATTGCTGTGCCCAGGGATTACCCAATACGTGCGCAGGAATCGGTCCGTCCGGAGGAACCACTTGCGACCCGTACTTCTGCGACAGTCGAGCGCGGACGAATGTATAGAGAGAAAGATAAAGCGGACGCACCTGCTCCCACAGCCGGTCCACCTCGGCGCTGAATTGCTCGGGGGGCATGTCATAACCCGCGCGCCACAGCACGCCTGTATCTTTGAATCCCAGGTCGCGCGCACCCTGGTTGGAAAGCTCAACGAAGCGCTTGTACCGCTTCCGCATCGGAGCGCCAACCGCGTGCCATCCCACCCAGAGATCTTTCAGCTGATTGGGATCGCGGCTCTCGCTCATGATGTTGTCAATCGCGGTAATGTCCAGACATTTACCCAACGCGTCGCAGTACTTCCCTTTGCCGTATTCAGATTCGAGTGACGCCGCAATCTCCGTCATCTGCTTGCGGAGCGCGGGATCTTTCGGTCCGGGAGCAGTCAATGACAACTTGAGCAGCAGAAACTTTCGCGCCAGATCCGGCGGCATTTGCAAGCCGTTAAAGCGCTTTGCCTGCTCAACCAGTTCAGTTGTGACAGCGGTGTTCTCATCGTTGGCGGCCGCGGCCAGAGCTTCTGAGTCGTCGGTGATGAAGTTGTCGTGCACCCAGTTCGCCTGGTTGACCTTTACGCTCAACTCAGCTAGCCGCGCCTCGGCTTTGTTCATAAAATCCTGGGCTTCGGCGACGGTGGGCGGATTCGGAGTTTGTGCTGCGAGGACCATGGCGGATGCGAAACAGAACAATAAGAGCAGGATCATCTTCATTATCGGCTCCGGGGAAAGATTATGCACGAGTGGGATGACGACCTTCAAACGTG
>JAOAPL010000256.1 GCA_025462925.1 Acidobacteriaceae bacterium | reverse complement strand
GAAGCATGTCGCCGGGCGTATGAACGAGTTCCTGTGGACTTTCCGGTGATGCTGATCTCCACCCACCGCGGCACCACCAGCTTCCATGAAGCCCGAACCGCCGATTTATGCGAGGGCGGAATGGGCGTGGTCACGTCTGCGCCGTTGACGCCACATCAGTCGGTATCCATTGAGATTGTCGTCCCACTGGCCAATCAGCTTCTCAAACTGAATGCCGTGATCAAACATCAGAGACCATGTGCGTCCTTGGGCGGCGATTGTTATGGTCTGGAGTTTTATGCCGCGACGGAAGCGCAGAAGAAACAGCTCAAGCGGATGGCGTACGACAGTTAGAGGCGGTTTCTCGTTTCTGGTTTCTCGCAACCCCAAAACCTTAACCGCGGATTAAAGTAAGGATAAAAGCGGATTGAAAGCCGGGGCCTTCGACCTCAGCGGTTGCGTCACTTGTTTGACGGTTAGGCTTGGACGGTTTGCTTAGTAGCAGTTGCTTGGGTTGATTTCGCACTGGCGAGTTCGGGTTCGAAGCAGCGTCGGCAGCGGGCTTCATACATTCCTGCTGCACCCACCACAATCAAATCTTCACTGGCGACGAGTCGTTGCGTATGTTTTGCGGGATTGCCGCATTGAACGCAGATGGCCAGCGCCTTGGTGATCTCGTCAGCGATGGCGAGCAGTTCGGGCATGGGATGAAACGGACGGCCGAGATAATCGGTGTCGAGTCCGGCGATGATGACGCGCTTGCCCATGTCGCCGAGTCGCACGGCAACTTCCACCATCTCTGTGCCGAGGAACTGGGCTTCATCGATGCCGATGACTTCAGTGCGAAGATCGACGCGGGCCATGACTTCTGACGCATTCTTTACGGCCTCAGAGCGAATCTTGAGATCGCTGTGAGAGACGATGTGGTCCTCTGAATAGCGCTGGTCGAGTCCGGGCTTGAATATCTGGACGCGCTGGCGGGCGATCTCCGCGCGGCGAAGACGCCGGATAAGCTCTTCGCTCTTTCCGCTGAACATGGGGCCGCAAACGACTTCAATCCAGCCGAGTCCACCTTTGGCAAAATTCATTTACTGAAATCCTCTTTTAATCAGGGTTCAACCGGCTGTCTGGCCCGAAGCCGAATTGGCTGGGGCGAATCTTTGCGCGAGAAATGATTGTAAATCATCGAAGCTGGTGAAGACGTTTGTGCTACAGCCGAGTATCCATCCGCTGATCTTCGAAACAGGCATGGATGCAACCAGATACACGGGAATATTCAAGCGATATGCGAATGTCAATTCCGCTTGCGTGCCGGCGCCTTTGAGAACGTGCTCGTCCCAATGGCAGATGATGTAGTCGGTCTGCTGTTCGATCCAATCGAGGTCGTAATCGATGATCTTGCGAATGGTTTCCTGGAAGCGGGGCAAGTCGGCGGATTTCCACGAGCGAAAATTGGCGACTTCGTGGTCGGTGAGGTTCTTTTTCTCGTCGAGCGCGGGATCGTAGACCTGATGCCCGAGAGATTCGAGAAATGGAGTGATGGCGGAGCGCCATGCGCGTCCGTGGTCAGGTGCGTACTCGATTGCGCCGGAGAGATAGACTCGCATGGTAGAGATGATTTTGGATGGTGAGGCGGGGAGAGTCAAGGAAAAGCAGTTTCGAGTTTCGCGTTTCGAGTTTCGCATCAAAATCAAAAGCTTTAACCACGGAGAGCACGGAGAACACGGAGAAAGCGAATGCATAGCTCCTTCGATTCGCGCTTAGCGCTCGCTCAGGATGACAATTCGAAATGGCTGGCTCGTTAAAGGCTGAGATGAGCTACTGTCCGGCCATGATGATGGGGCTGGTGGGAATGGCACTGCCGATCTCGTTCTCAACCGTGACGGCGAAGTTCTTGGCGTCAGGGGCTTCTCTGAGTGGCGGCATCATGACTTGGGCCATGCCGCGCGCGTCGGGCTTGAAGACTCCGGCTGCGACGGGAGGCTTACCGTCTGCGGGAATAATCCACATCTGGTAGGCCTTGTGTTCAGGCAGCGCGCTCATGTTGCTGGCGAAAAACATGAGATTGCCATTTCGCTTCAGGTAGATAACGCGAATATGAGGGTGAGGTTGTTCCTTCATAGAGACGAGCGCCATGTGAACGGCATCGGGCGCGGTCATGGTGGCGAGGATCTCGCGGGCGCGGCCGAGGTCGCGACGATTTTCGGCGAGCTGGTTTTGCAGAGTGCCTATTTCATCGCGCAGGCTGCTGTTGTCAACCCAGAGCAAGATGGCGAAGAGAGCAACAAGCGCGGCCCCGAAAACCGGGGCGAGTGCCCACCATCGCGGACGCAATTGCACCATGCGGGTGACGCGTGGCTCCTTGGCGATTGCGGAGAGCAAGCGGTCACGCGAGCGCGCGGGCGGCTTGGACCCGGTGACAGAGAGCGCAAGCAATGCGACGTCGGCCTGAAGCTGATCGTATTCGCGTCGGCAGGCGGCACACGTCTCGATGTGCAGGCGGAATTCGGCGGCCCGGTCGTCCGACAGCTCTCCCAAGGCGAGCATTGCGAGGTCGTCAGCGAATTGGTCGTGGTTGGTCATGCAAATCTATTTTTGCAAACTTTGTGTTTACCTCACGGGCTAAAGCCATCTTATGAAGGCAGCTTATGCAGGCCTAAAGGCCTGCGCCACCCAAACATGTCCTGCCCCAAGAATCTCATTCGCATTTCTAATTTCCTAATGCTTTTCGCATTGCCATGAGTCCCGTGCGGATGCGAGTTTTCACTGTGCCCAAGGGCTCGCCCAGTTTTTCCGCGACTTCAGAATGGGTGAGTCCTTCGAAAAAAGCTAGTTCTAACGTTTTACGCTGGTCGGCGGGCATACTGCCGAGCAGGCCGCGAACCTTCGCCAGAGACACATTTTTGTCCGTCTCGCTTTCGAGATTCGCGTCCACGGAGACAATCACGTCTTCAAGGTCCGTCTCTGGCTTGCGCTTGCGAAGTTGATCGATGGAGCGATGTCGCGCGATGACGGCGAGCCACGCGCCGAGGCTTCCGCGATTGGCGTCGAATGTCTGCGGATTTCGCCAAAGCTGCATGAAGATCTCCTGCATCACGTCCTCCGCGGCGCCGGTGTCGCCCAGCACGCGCAAAGCGACCGAGTATACGATCTGGGAGTGGCGGTCATAGACCTGAGCCATAGCGTCCTCGTCGCCGGCACGGATGCGGGCGATGAGAGCGGCGTCGGAAGAATCAGGTTGCACCCGCGAACTGGACACCCGTCAGTAGTCTCCCATGAAGAACGTTTGTGGAGTGGAAAACGGATTGCGGGTAATTGTAACCCGAAAGGCTTTTCACCACGGAGGCACGGAGGACACGGAGAAAAGCGGATGGTGGGCATTGGGATTTTGCAAGCAGATTGCAGAGTGGAAGTTTCTAGTTCGAAGAGCGAAACCCCCACGTTAGCTTCGCGAACGTGGGGCACCGCAGGAGAACGTGGCGAGTACCTGGCAAGACCAAGGCGAGGTCCCTCCACTCCGCTGCGCTCCGGTCGGGATGACAAGACCTTTTATGCTAAGCGGGAGACGAGTTCTTCAACGCGGGCAGGGGTGAGCGGGACCTGGGTCTCGGCGGTCCAGGCGGCGGTGCTTTCGACGAAGCGTTCGTCTTCGATCTGCTGCCGGATCTGCTTCCAGGTCTCGTTAGAAACATCGGCGAAAATGGGCGTGAGATGTGGATCGAATTGCTTGCCGGTGCAGCGGATGATCTCTTCACGCGCGGCCTGAACTCCGGGCGCGACACGGTAACAACGGTCGGAGGTCATGGCGTCGAGCGTATCGGCGAAGGCGAAGATGCGGGAGCCGAGGGGGATGTCATCTCCGGCGAGTTGGTCTGGATATCCGGTGCCGTCAAAGCGTTCATGGTGATGACGAATGATCTTGGCGGCGGGCTGGAGGAACGAAATTTTCTGCAACATCTCCTGGCCGAGCCAGGTGTGTTGTTTCATTATCAGAAATTCCTCTTCCGTGAGCTTGCCCCGCTTGAGCAGGATAGTGTCAGAGATGGCAATCTTTCCGATGTCGTGAAGCAACGCGGCATTTTCAAGCTGCGGCAGCATCGACGGCGGATATCCGACGAGACGGGCGAGGTGCGCAGTGTAGGCGCGCACGCGGAAAGAATGCGCGCAGGTTTCGTGTTCGCGGGCGTCGAGTGCGGCAACAAGAGAGTTGAGTGTGGCAGCGTAATTCGATTCGAGATAGCTGAGTGCAGTCTCAAGGTCGAGGGTGCGGCGGTCGAGACTCACTTCCAATGTGCAGCGATATTCGCGGGCCTCGCGTCTGCTCAAGAGACGATGGAAGCTGCGATCGACTGCGTCGTGCAGGAGTTCAATGCTAAGCGGCTTGAAGAGGAAATCAGAGACCTGGAGGCGCATGGCGGCGACGACTTCCTCGACCTTGGGGCGTCCCGTCATGAGAATGACGGCGATGTCCCAATGCGAGCGATGGGCAAGATGAAGCAGATCCAGCCCGGATGCGCCAGGCATGTACATATCGGAGATGATGATGTCGTACTCGCCGGCCTCAATGGCATTGAGCGCTTCATGAGCGCTGGCCGTGGCGATGACGATGGATGTCCGCGGCAGCAATGCTTCGCGCAAGGCGGAGCGCATCTGTGGCTCGTCGTCAACGATCAGGACCCGCGGCTTGAGATTGGCAAACATCAGTTGAAATCGGCAAAGACAAAAACGAGGATCTTCTCTGTCTCCCTATCTTCTAACTTTCGGTCGAAAGAGTGTGGAGCATTAGAGAATTGCAGCGCGGAAAGCGTTCCCGATTTGGAGCGGGTTCATTGTGGGATTTTCGCTGCGGAGACTTTGGTAACAGAACGGATGGTATTAAGGCGAAAGGTGAGAGTATCGAACAAAACCAGAATATCTGAATCGGGGAAGGTGGGCGATGCGAGTACTAGTGGTGGAAGACGATCCTCCTTTGGCGCAGTTCATTAAGAAAGGACTGGAATCTGAAGAGTACGTTGTGGATAGTGCTTGCGACGGCGAAGCGGCGCGGGAGATGGCGGAGCAATGCGAATACGATCTCCTGGTGTTGGACCTCAATCTGCCGGGAGTGGATGGAACGGCGGTGTTGAAGACACTGCGGGAAAAGAATTCCCGCATGCCGGTTTTGGTCTTGACTGCTCGCAACACTCTAGAAGACCGCGTGAGCGTGTTGGACATGGGCGCAGACGACTACCTGGTAAAACCGTTTTCCTTCAGTGAACTCTCGGCGAGGTTGCGGGCGTTGTTGCGGCGACAAGCGAAGCCGTCCGACCCGATGTTGCGATGCGACGACCTGGAGCTGAACCGGATCGACCGTGTAGTGCTGAGGGCGGGGCGAAAGATCGAATTGACTTCAAAGGAATTTCTCTTGCTCGAATACCTGATGCGCAACAGCGGCCACCGGGTGACGAGAGCGATGATCATCGAGCATGTGTGGAATCTCTCGTTCGATACGATGACGAACGTGGTGGATGTTTACATCAACTATCTGCGCAAGAAGGTGGATGAAGGAGCCGAAAACAAACTCATCCACACAGTGCGCGGAGTGGGATATCAGTTTGGCCGGGAACAGAAAGTAGCATAGAGCGGGGAGTGGGGCGATATGGCGAGTGCATCGGCAAGTTTAGGGAAATTGATCCCGACGGCGCGGGCAGAGTGGCCGTCATTCCACGGAAGTCCGTTGCCGGAACGGCAGGACGCTCACGAAGTCAGCTACGACTTTATCCGGGCGATGCACCATCGACTGAGTCAACCGGTTACGACATTGCGCTGTTCGCTGGAAGTGATGCTGGCGACGAATGCCGATGCGCGGATCGTCGACCAGGTAACGCGCGCGATGGAACAGTCAGACCGCGTGATGGAATTGATCGTGGCATTCAGAGCGCTGTTCGAAGCGGACCGCGTGGAAA
>JAOAPL010000086.1 GCA_025462925.1 Acidobacteriaceae bacterium | reverse complement strand
ACTCGCACTATTCCTATCGTCAGATTCGCCGTGCGATTGAGAACATCGGGGAGGGCAAACGCCGGGAGATCATCGATGCAGGGCTGCGCCATCGTGGGCGTCACGATGAAATGTTGCGCAGCTTCCGCGCCGGCCAGCAGTTCCGCTTCGACATCTTGATGGACATCGGTGGCTTTCGCGACATGCACCGCCACCGCCGCTGCATTCAGATAGAACAGCAGTTCACCACGCACCATGGATACGAAATTCCCCAAGAGCTTGGGCCTGCGGGCGCGCTCCACAAGTACAAGCAGGCAATGGAGCAAGCCTCGAGCGCAGTTCGGCAACTCGCGGGCGGCGGCGCTCAGGAAGCCGCTGAGAATTCGCAATACGCGATCCCGCTCGGCTTCCGCAAGCGGACCCTTTTCAAAATGGATTTCGCGGAGGCAGTGTACATCTCGGAGTTGCGGACCGGACCGGCCGGACACTTCTCCTACCGCAATGTGGCTTACGCCATGTTCGAGGAAGTCAGGAAGAAATATCCGGTGCTGGCACAATACTTCCGCGTGCACGATGTGCGCCAACCAGTGGATTTGTTGCAGCGATAAGCTAAAAAACTTTCAACCGGATGGTCAAATATTTTTTAGGATTCTGCCGGATGCTCCTGATCAGGTCTTGCGTCTCCGTCAGCAGCTTATTCGTATTCTCGAAAATCGCTGGATCGCGCAGGAACCTGCCCGCGCTTCCCTCGCCTGCATCCAGCCGGGTCATCAAATCTGAAAGGCGATCCATGGTATTTTGCAGCTTGTTAGCAAACTCCTGATCTTTCGCGATCTTACCTAGCGCGCCTTTGCCGGCATTGATGTCATCCGTCAACTGGTTCACGTTGGCCACAGCCTGGTTCGCAGTGTTGTAGAGCGTAGGGTCCTTAAGGAGCTTGCCCGCAGTCCCATTCCCCGCGTTCAGATCGTCGATAATCTTATTCACTTTATCGATGGTCCCGTTGGCCTTCTGATAAAGTTCGTCATCAGAAATCAGTTTTCCCAGGCTGCCTTGGCCCTCCGATATTTCCTTAACCACATTCTGGAACTCGTTAACTGTGGAGTTAACGCGGTTGTAGAGGGCCGGATCGTAGATTAACTTGCCGATGGATCCCTGCCCGCTTTCGACGAACGCGATGATCCGGTCCATGCGTTTCAGCAGGGCGTCCAAATTCTGAAGTGAGCTCTGGCCGGCGCGCATCACTTCCTCATACCCGGGGACTTCGCCGCTAGGCAGAGTATCGCCGTCATTAACTGGCGGTCCCTTCGCCGTAGAGCTATCGATGTTGATGTAGGTTTCGCCCAGGACTCCTGCAGTCGAGAGCAGGGTCTTCGAGTCCTTGTGCAAGGCGAAATGGTACCGGGTGACCACCTTCATTGTGACTTCCACCGGAGTAAGGGTGTTACCAGGGACGACCCGAATGTCGCTTACGTTGCCGATGTCCACGCCGCTGAGGCGCACGGGCGCGCCCTTACGGATTCCGTTGGCGTCAGTGAAGTAGGATTTTAGGACGATTTTCTTAGTGAATATCCCGCCGGTCCCGCTCATCAGGAAGATCAGCACCGCCAGGGTAATGCTGGCGACGACCACCGTGATGCCAACCTTCAGTTGAGACCATTTCAACTGCTTCTGGCTAGGCAACGATCCTCCCAAGCGGCCCTGCGGAATGCGGGGCTACAGCCGCTCGCATCGACCCCAGGATTTTTCTGATGATAGCAGAACAAAGCAGGCTTTCAGCCCACGGACTGAGTAAGCCGAAGCTTGCCTCGCAACAGCAGCGCCAGAAAATAGGCCACAGCCCCACAAACCAGAGTGAAATTCAGGCCGAACTGAATGGCAAACAACATAGCCAACACCGAGACCATAACACTCGAAGCCTCGATCATTGCACATGCCCACTCGATGGACTTTTCACCCAAACTGCGCAAGCCAGTGGGAAAGGGCATTCCCATCACAAAACCTAGTGGGACCAGCACAACTGCGCTGATGACCAGCTTTATGCCGAATGCTTCTCCTACAAAGTGGTCCAGCAGAGCAGGCAGCGCTGCCACATAGAACAAGAGTGCGGCAACAATGATAACGAGCGGCAGCCACACACGCTGAGTGTTTGTGATCGATTTTCTGGACGCACCACTACCCGCCCCGCTCGACAGCAACATTAGAAAAACTACAACCGTGAGGGCGTACGTCGGATGTCCCAGGAACAGAACGAAGCGCTGAATGAAGGTGACTTCGACGAGGATGTAACCGAGACCCACGGCTACAAAATAGAACAACGCTCCAATGGGCTGCTTTGCCTCTCTTTGTACCAGCAAGGGCGCGATCAGGAATGCCAGCACCGCCAGGACCGAGATAATCAGGAGCATTCCGAGCACTGCTACTCCCAGATTGACTTTCCAGTCCATTGCACGCGAACTGTGCAACAGGCTTGCCGGTTTGAGTGTAAAGAAGAAAAAGGGCGCATTGTCGGTGACGGGAGTGACGTTGTAGGCGTAATGCCTGGTGAAGGCATCCGGATCATTACTCTGGATCAGTTCGGAAAATGCGTTGGCACTTGCCTGCGAGGGTGCATACAGGAGCTTCAGCGGGGGATAGTTGCTCAAATGCTGCCTGACCGCATTCTCTTCTTCGGCGGTAAATGCCCTCTTCTTGGCCAAAACTGTGACCGGGACGCCGTCTTCATTGAGATCGCCTCGGGATACGATCATGAAGTGGCGGGAAACGTCGCCGAGTCCGAATTGATGCAGCGCCGCCATCGCCACAGAAACCACGCGCAAGGCTTCGCGCGGCTCCCGAAATTCCCATCGGGTGACGGCGATGATGCCATCCGGTTTCAAATGATCGAAATACTCGCGGAAGGCCTCCGTTGTGTAAAGACTGTTTTCGCTGAGCGCGAAGGCCCCCGCAGCAGTAGAAGCCCAGGTATCCACCAGCGTCATCTGCACAACGTCGAAATTTGCGCTCGCATTGCGGATGAACGAGCGCCCATCGCCCACATGCAAACGAACCTCCCGGCGTTCGTAAAGATGGTAGGCAAAGTCCGCATAGCGGTCGCGCATGATCGTGTTCGCGATGATTGGATTGATTTCAATTCCCGTGACGCTATGACTTCCGTTCGCCACCGCGCGCAGAACGTCCACCCCGCCGCCAGGACCGATGATGGCGTAATCCCCTTTCGGCCGCAGCGTATTCACCACCGCCGGAGCAGCAGCCATAAGATTGGCCTGCCACTCCGATCCGCTCCAGCGCTGCGGATTGGCATTCATGATGTAGGTGTTGGCGTCCGCGTCAATCACGATCACCCGAGCGCCATCATTTTGCCGGTATACTTCGACACGCGAAATAGCGTTCCAGCGCGAGAACTCGACGTTGGTGCGGCGGACGCCTTTGGCCCACACAACATCAATCAAACGGCCAGAGCCGTTCACCGCGACCAGCAATCCTATGCCTGCGGCGAGACACAACGCAGCTGTACGAAATCGTGGCGAGGGACTCCACGCCACTGCTGCCAAGGCAGAAACCAGCGCTGCGGCCAGAATTGCGTTCGGCCCGCCAATCCAGTTCAGTAGCGGCACAATTGCCAGACATGCCAGCGCCCCACCCGTAAGGTCAGCTCCGTAGAGCTTAGGAATTTGCGCCGATTCTCTGGCAAAAATTACCGAGCACTGCAAGCCGGTGAGAAAGAACGGCACCGCCGAGCACAGGTAAATCACTGTGAGCCGGAGGAAATTTCCGCCGCTAAGTTCGAGCGAGACGGGCACGTGCAGGACAATTTCCAGCACTAGAAGAATGGCAACCGCGTTCAGCGCGCAGCAGGCTGCGGCAATCCGGCGAATATCCCAGGCATTCAGCCATTCCTTCCAAAGATGGGCGAACACCCCGCCCGCCCCCAGGCCCAGCAGCGCAATCGAGATCGCTAAAAATGCAAAGTGATAGAAGAGAACGACAGAGAAGATCCGCGTGAGCGCGAGCTCCAGCAGCAATGCCGAGAAGCTGCTCAGCGCAATTCCGGCGATCATCGTGGTTGCGCGGATGCGAGTTGCTGCGTGAATTGAGCGTTGCGGGAGAGTGTCGCTTGCGGTTGGCATGAAAGGCGAAAGTGTAACAGAGGTTCAGCTCTCGAGAATTACCTGCGCGATCGCCTGCTGCGGAGTATGCGAGAGTGAAAGCGCCACATTTGTTGCGTTTAGCTTGGCGGCAAATTCAGCGGCTTTGCCGTGAAATTTAATCGTTGGACGGCTGCCGGGCTGGCGCGACACTTCGATGTCCCGCCAGCGCACTCCGCGGCTCCACCCTGTGCCCAGAGCTTTCATAGCAGCTTCTTTGGCGGCGAAACGCG
>JAOAPL010000157.1 GCA_025462925.1 Acidobacteriaceae bacterium | reverse complement strand
CGCCCCATTGCAACATCGCCTCCAGTACATGCAAAGCGAGCGCAACGCCGGATTTCATGTCGAGCACGCCCGGCCCCCACACTCGGCCTTTTGCCACGCGGCAAGGCATCTTGGAAATCGTTCCAATGGGATAAACGGTGTCCATATGTCCGAGCAATAGCAGCGGTTTCTGGTCGCGAGGACGGGACGCTTTAAAGTCAATCTGCAAGTGGTTGCCGAACTTTTCTGCTGGATGCGACCGCACACGTCCGCCCATCTCCGCAAATCTGGAAGCCAGCACGGCACCCAGACGATCTACGGCCTGCTTGATATCGCTGGGGGACTCGATTTCGACCAACTGCCGTATGGTTTCTATGATTTGCGATTGCTGCTTGCGAAAATAACGGAGTTGATCGGCGGGATTCAGCATGCTCATGGCGGGTGCGTGGGGTAAAGTATAATCTTCGCGCTCGAAGAAACAGAATGACGACGAAACCAGAATGACCGACACCGCTTCCACTACGACCGAGGCGCCTATGGCGGAGCAGACACGCCTCGATATTCAAGACATCTTCAAAATTCTGCCGCACCGCTATCCGTTTCTGCTCATTGACCGCGTGATTGATCTCACGCGCAAAGAGCGCATCGTGGCCATCAAGAACGTCACCATCAACGAGCCATTTTTCATGGGCCACTTTCCCGGTCTGCCGATTATGCCCGGCGTTTTGATCGTCGAGGCCATTGCTCAGGCAGGTGGGGCCTTGTTGCTCACCGAAGTTCACGATCGGGATAGCAAGCTCATGGTCTTCACCGGAATTGAACGTGCGCGCTTCCGGCGACCGGTGGTTCCCGGAGACCAATTGCGTCTCGAAGTGGAAGTGAAAGCGTGGCGTGGAAATGCCGTGCGGATGGAAGGTATCGCCTACGTTGGCGAAAAGCGCGTGGCCGAAGCCATTGTTACCTGCCAGGTGGTGGACAGAGGGCGCACCCAAGGCTCGCCGAATGATGTAGACGGCGGCGCTACGCCGGCCAAGTGAATCCAGTCAACTCTCTCGCGATGAGTGTCCACCCCACCGCCATTCTCGATCCGGACGCGAAGATTCATCCGTCATGCAAGATCGGTCCATTTTGTACGGTTGGGCCTTACGTGGAGTTGGGGGAAGGCTGCGAACTGATCTCGCATGTTGTGATGGAAGGTCCCTCGAAAATTGGCGCCCACAATAAGTTTTTTCCGTTCTCTTCCATCGGAATGGCCCCGCAGGATTTGAGTTACAAAGGCGAGCCCACGCGCCTTGAGATGGCGGACCACAATGTCGTTCGGGAATTCGCCACCTTGAATCGCGGCACCGCAAAAGGCGGAGGCCTGACCCGCATCGGCAATCACACCCTCATCATGGCCTACTCCCATGTCGCTCATGATTGCGTAATCGGCGACCACGTGATTCTAGCGAATGCCGCAACATTGGGAGGTCATGTAATCGTGGAAGACTGGGCCACGGTGGGCGCGCTTTGTCCGGTACACCATTTTGTGCGGATCGGCGCTCACTCATTTATCGGAGGCGGCACCACCATCACCCGCGACGTGCTTCCCTTTTCCAAAACCGTGGCCGCCCGCGACACCCATGCCTACGGACTGAACGCCACCGGCCTCGAGCGCCGCGGTTTCACCAAGGACCGAATCCGCAAGATCCACCACGCGTATAAAGTTTTGCTGGCCTCTAAGCTGAACACGTCCCAAGCGCTCGAAAAGTTAAAGTCCGAGCCGGACCGCGGTGAAGATGTGGAGATGCTGATCCGGTTTATTGAGGCGAGCGACCGGGGAGTGATTAAGTAGTTCGCACATTCGGTTCTGCGGATTTGCACGTCCTGCGGAGGGTTTCATAGTGAGTGAAAATCTAATCGATGCACGAAAGAGTCGCAGAAAGATCATTGAGTTCCTGACTAAACAGCAGCTAGATGATTCATGTTGTGCTGAAAAGCTCACGCAGGTGGGTCTGCGCGGAAAGAGGAGGATCCTCGAATTACTGGCCGCCTGGTTGGTCTCCTTTGAACCGGGGACGCGGCTGAGCGATTCCGACCGAAGAGTTCTCATGAATACGCAGCTAGATATAGAGGGTTGGCTGCAGTTGCAACAGCGCGAAGCTGCTCTCGATGAGAGCAAGGACCGGGCACGCTACGCCGAAGGCGAACTCTACAAGATATACGGCCGAGTTGCTCCGAACGGCACCCTCTCGATTTTGTTGATGAGCGGTGCAGAGAAGGACAAGGCCGAACGTGCGCAAGAGGAATATAGATCGGCAAAAGCGAATCGCGAGTCGATTGAACGAGACTTGTTGGTAGTGCGCCAGGATATTCAAAAAACGATAGGCCGGTTTCTTCGCGAAGCGGCCAGCCCTGAATCTCTGCAGAGACTAGTGAAAGAATCAAGCGTAAAAGAGGATCTGTTCCGCCTAATTCAGGACGCTGGACAAAATGGAATGTCGGTATGGGAACCCCACGCACAGGGCCAGATGTCATTATTACGTGAGATTGAGAAGGAGTTGGCAGACTCTCGCAAGTCTATTCGACTGCCAATGCAAAACAGGGGAAATCAGAACCGCCCTTGAGTGTCGATGCCGGAGAGAAAAGATAATGCGATATGCCGATCTAATTGAGGCAGAGATCAATCGGCTAATGGCCGAAACGGAAAATCAAATTACCAAAATACCAGCGGACATCGACCGAAACTACGAGGTGGCCGGAAGACGAACGGGAATGGTTGCCGGCGCGGCTTTGGGGGGCAAGGTAGGCGCGGGCATTGGAATTCCCTAGGCCCCATGGGCGCAATTGCGGGGACGATTCCAGGTCTATTCATTGGGGCTGTGGTCGGCTACTTTGGTGGCGAAAAGTTCGGGGGGAAGTTTTCTAAAGACGATTAAGAACGGAATGCTGCCGCTGAACACGGCGCAGCTCGCGATGGGATCTAATCACGGCTTTCCATGCGTTCCAACCCCAAACTCGGCATCATCGCAGGCAACGGACGCTTTCCATTCCTAGTGCTCGATGCTGCCCGCACCCAAGGCTACGAAGTTGTGGTCGCCGCGATCAAAGAGGAGACTTCCCCGGAGATAGAATCTCGCGGGGCCGCTTCCGTCCATTGGCTTTCTTTGGGAGAACTCTCCAAATTGATCGAGACCTTTCGTCGCGAGGGCGTGACTCGCGCTGTGATGGCAGGTCAGGTTAAGCACAAGCAAATTTTCTCGAGCATTCGTCCGGATTGGCGTTTGGCGAAATTGCTGTTCGCACTCGACACTCGGAACACTGACGCTCTGCTCGGCGCGGTCGCAAAAGTTTTGGCCGATGAAGGCATCATGCTTGAGAGCTCGACCGCGCTCCTCGAACCTTTGCTGGCAAAGCCTGGCGTTC
>JAOAPL010000154.1 GCA_025462925.1 Acidobacteriaceae bacterium | reverse complement strand
GGTGGCGGCCATCTCGCCGCGCGGGATCGCGACACCGTACTTCGACAATATTGCTTTCGCCTGATACTCGTGAATTTTCATGATTTGTAGAGGTGTACTACGGGCTTTCTACTCTTGCAGAGAACTTCTGATTCTATAAGACGCAGCCAAGTTGGGCAAACTCCACTCTTGATCATGTGTGGCACAGCCGCCCTCGGCTGTGGCCTTTGTCCTCCTGAGCGAAGCGAAGGATCCCTATCACTCTGCACCCGAGTGGCACAACTCACTAGCCCCGTCAGGGGCTGAATGTTTATAGCTCCTGACGCGTTGAATTCCAGCCCCAGCGGGGCGACATGTGCACTACAATTCATTCGAATCTAAATCCATTCTCTCAACTCTAACCTGCATGCTCGCCACCGCCGGCCACATCGCTTCCCTCCAAGTCGGAATGCCGCAGCGTCTAGGCGATCCATCTTCACACGATCGCTCTAAGTCTCTTTGGGTCACTGGCATATTCAAGAACAGGATCGACGGCCCCGTTCGGCTGGATTTCCGCAACCTCGCCGGCGACGCACAAGCTGATTTGCGTGTTCACGGCGGGCCGGATAAAGCCGTGCTCGCCTACTCCGCCGAGCACTATCCTGCATGGCGCAGCGAACTTCATCTTCCTGACTTCCCCTTCGGTGCCTTTGGAGAGAATTTCACCATCACTGGCGCGGATGAAAATGACATTTGTATCGGCGACATTCACCAAGCCGGCGACGCTCTCCTCCAAGTCTCTCAACCTCGCACTCCCTGCTGGAAACTTGCACGCAAATGGGAGATGTCAGACCTGCCCAAGCGAGTCGTCCAATCCGGACGCTCCGGCTGGTACTACCGCGTGAAGCAAGAGGGTACCGTTGAAAGCGGACAAGAACTGAAGTTGCTGGAACGGCCAAACCCGCAATGGACAATACGCCGCGTCTGCAGCATCACTTATGGGATTGAACGCCATCCCGGAGACCCCGCTGCGCTCCTACAGCTCGATCTCCTCGCACCTCAGTGGAAGGGAATGTGATCGAAAGGCCAAAATCGATTGGTCATGATGGCTGCCGCTGCCTGTCTTGTATAGTTTGAAGCTGACTTTGAGAAATTCTCCTTCAGAGGTGCTCCATGAAATGCGTACTAGCGCTCCTTCTAAGAGTGGCTGCCTTCGGCCTCCTTCTCTCTACTCCGTTTTTTTCGGCAGCCCAGGCCAAACCATCAGATAAGGCCATCGCGTCCCGCACTGCCGAAGTTGACGGAGTCAAGCTGCATTACTTCACCGCTGGCCACGGGGACCCCGTCATTCTTCTGCATGGCTATGCGGAAACGTCGCGCATGTGGAAGCCGATCATCCCACTGCTTGCTGAGCGGTTCACCGTCATCGCACCCGACCTGCCCGGCATCGGGGACTCGGCCATTCCCACTAATGGCCTCGACATGAAAACGGCAGCCATTCGCATTCATGCGCTGGCGCGTTCTCTCGGAGTGCAGAAGGCCAGAGTGGTGGGACACGATATCGGCCTGATGGTCGCTTACGCCTACGCTGCCCAGTTTCCGAGTGAAACGGAAAAGTTGGTTCTGATGGACGCATTCCTCCCCGGTGTGGCCGGGTGGGAAGGTGTCTACAACAACCCCGCCATTTGGCATTTCCGCTTCAACGGACCAACCCCTGAAAAGCTGGTTGAAGGACGCGAGCGCATTTACTTCGAACATTTCTGGAACAACTTCGCGGCAGACAAAACGCGGTCGATTCCCGAAGCAGATCGGATCGCCTACACTGCGGCATACTCCCGGCCAGGACGCATGCACGCAGGCTGGGCCTACTTCTTCTCATTCCCGCAAGCAGCCAAGGATTTTGCACAGCTGGCGCAAACCAAATTAACGATGCCGGTGCTAGTGATCGGCGGTGAGAAATCTCTGGGTGATGTGCTGGGGCAGCAGGCGAAATTGGTTGCTCCCAATGTCACAGTCGTCGTTCTGAAGGACACCGGACACTGGGTTCTGGAGGAACGGCCTAAAGAGACCACTGATGCATTAGTGAAGTTTCTCTGATACTTGCGAAGCCAAAGATGAAAACGCAGCCCGAAGGCTGCGTTTTCATGGCCAGAGTTATGTGAATTCGAAACCGCGTTAATTAATAGGGTTTCGGATTGGTGCCGCTGGTATCACTCTTGCTCTTGGTGTTGTCCTTCCCGCCGCAAGTACCTGAGACCTTTTCAATGGCTTCTGCGCGGAATTCTTTGCCGCCCTTGTCTCCCTTGCTCATTCCGCTGTCTCCCTTGCTCATTCCGCTGTCCCCTTTGCTCATTCCGCTACTTCCGGAAGTCCCGCCGGGTTGATCGGATTGCGGAAGGTTACCGCCGGTATTGCTGGCCGTTGTGTTGGAAGCGCTGCTGCCCTCCCATGAGCCCTTCAGTTTTACCTTCTCTCCCACATGGCTGGCGATCTCGCTGCTAACCGCGCTGGAAGGGACCACGGTCACTTCCTTATTTCTGTGTTTGATCACATATTGGCCGCTGCTGCCTGCGCTTTCCAAGCATCCAGTGATGGTTTTCTCTTTGCCGCCGGTGTCAGTCTTTGTTGTCGCGCTGGACTGGCTCTTGTTCCCCATCGTGTCTTGCGAGGTGGAACTGGTTGACGTGCTGGGAGCTGCCGTGTCCTGCCCGCCGGTGCTACTGCTTGGAGAGCTGGTTGTTGTGCCTGGTTGCTGTGTGCTCGGGTTGCTCTGAGTAGTCCCACTTGTTTGTGCTAGAGCAAAAACCGCGCACAGCATCAGGAACAAGGTTGTAAAGATAAGCTTCTTCATGACTCACATTCCTCCTGGTCCTGTAGTGAAAAAGGTGCTTCAGGTTCAGATTGGCTCTGTGGATACGAGGTTGCACTGGAAGCAGAGTTGCCGGGCTTATTCCAGAGTTGCTCTTACGGGGGTCAGGTCGATTTCCCCGCCACTTGGGTCTGCTACTACGTTCCCAAGATAAACCTGATCGTTCCTGCCTGGGTTGTTCTCTGGCCTGAATGGCCGAGTTGGCGCATCCCAGGTGGCCAATTTGCGGTGCGACTGCCACTGATTTACCTTAGGTTCTCACTCTCATGATCACCATCACCGAAGCGCTACATAAAATCGCGAATCACCGGATGTCAATGTCGCGCGAAGAAGCTCGCGCCGTCATGGACGAGGTCCTGCACGGCAAAGCTACCGACGCGCAGATCGCGGCCTTGCTCGTCTCGTTGCATATGAAGGGCGAGACCGTAGAAGAGATCGTCGGCTTCGCCGAAGCCATTCGTGATGCCGCTGCTCCGTTCAGCACCGCCCAGACACTCGAGAACGGAGCGCTCGACGTCTCCGGCACCGAGCGCGACGCCCTTGTCGACACCTGCGGCACCGGCGGTGACACCAGCGGCACCTTCAACATTTCTACCGCGACAGCATTGACCGTCGCCGGCGCCGGTATCCGCGTCGCTAAACACGGAAACCGCAGCGTGACCTCGAAGTGCGGCTCGGCTGACGTCATCGAGGCACTCGGCGTGAATATCACTCTGCCGCTGCCGCGGATGTCGGAATGCTTGAACGAAGTTGGTATAGCTTTTCTGTTTGCCCCGGCAATGCATTCGGCGATGAAGTATGTTCAGCCCGCCCGGCGCGAACTCCGCCTTCGGACAGTCTTCAACTTACTCGGCCCGCTTACCAATCCCGCTCACGCTTCTGCGCAGGTCGTCGGAGTCTACGCCGCATCACTGGTCGAGAAACTTGCGCAGGCTCTGAAGCTGTTGGGATTGCGCCGCGCGCTCGTCGTGCACGGAAAAGATGGGTTGGATGAGATCACCATCACTGGCCCTACGATGGTCGGCGAAGTCCGCGACGGCTGGGTCAAGACCTACGAGATCACTCCGGAAGAATTCGGCCTCAAGCGTGACACCCTCGAATCCATCTCTGGCGGCGACGTCACAGCCAATGCCGAAATCATTCGCGAGATCCTCGGCGGAGCCAAGTCCGCGCGACGCGACGTTGTCCTGCTGAATGCCTCAGCTGCCCTGGTCGCCGCTGGTAAGGCCGACTCCATCGGCGCGGCAATACCGCTCGCAGTCCAGTCCATCGACTCCGGCGCAGCCAAAACCAAGCTGGACGCCCTGGTCGAGTTCACAAATCGCTCTCAACGGTAATATGTCACTGTCATTCTGAGCTGTCTCCAAGATTTGAGCGATTGAAACTTTCTTTCGTTTCCTTCGTGCCCCTTTGTGTACTTCGTGTACTTTGTGTTTCAAGATTTTGCTTTTGACTTTGACTTCGCCGAAACCAGAAACCAGAAACCGTCTCCCGTGCTATCGTTTCTAGTTCCCTTTTCATTGGTGAGACATCCCTATGCCGCGCTACGAATACCGCAGACTCACTCCGCTCCCCGACGCTGAAAAAGCATTCGACTCCTGGCTTGCATGGCTCGATGAACAATTCGCAAACAAGGACATCACTCATCGCAGCGAAGTCGTTCGCGACGTCCTCCACGATATTTATCTCGGACGGCCATACGCGCCGCCCTCGCCGAGCGCCACTCTCAGCGAGCAGGCGCTTGTGCACAGCTTCGATCCCCGAAATGCCACGCTTGAGCCGGAATACTATGGCGATGTGGATACCGCAAAATATGCTGAGCGCAAGCCTCTGATCTGGTTTTGGATGATGTATGACCGGTCGCCGATGGGACTGAACCACGCGCTCGGATTCCGCGTGCGCGCAATGATCGCCAAGTACGTCTTCAAGCATTGCGGAAAGAACGTCAAGATTTTCCATGGAGTGGAAGTCAGCTACGGATACAACCTAACCGTCGAAGACAATTGCACCATCCACAAATACGTTCTCCTCGACGACCGCGGAGAACTCATCATCCATCAGGGTAGCTCCGTCTCTGATTACGCCAACATCTACTCGCATGATCACGATCTCAATGACGGCATGATCGTCAGCAATCACAAGACTGAGATCGGCCCCAAGGCACGCATCACTTATCACGCCACCATCATGAGCGGCGTCACCGTCGCCGAGCACGGACTCGTCGGGTCGATGGGTGTCGCCACAAAAGACGTGCCCCCCTACACCATCGTCGCCGGTGTCCCCACCAAGCCGATCAAGGTGAAAACCATCGCTCCGCCAGGAGTCGTCACGCCAGGCAAATAAGTCGGCATGCACGTATCTGTTCGCCACTAAATGCTAAGTGCTAGCTGCTAAGTGCTGCTCTACAGCGTGTTACCATCAATCAGCCCGCAACCCTATGGATTTTCACGTCGTCAACATCGTTTTTCAGATCATCGTCTTTATGTTCGCCATCAGCGTGCATGAGTCCGCGCACGCATGGATGGCCGACAAGTGCGGCGACCCGACAGCGAAAATGTTGGGGCGGATTACGTTGAATCCTCTAAAGCACATTGATCCAATCGGCACAGTTTTGTTACCTGCTATCGGCCTGTTTACAGGTGCTGGAATCTTTGGATGGGCGAAACCCTGTCCGGTTACACCGCAAAATTTTCGCGACCCCATCAAGGGCGACATTCTCACCACCGTCGCCGGTCCGGTCAGTAATTTTTTACTGGTGGCCGTCTCAGTCCTGGGCTTGGCTCTGATTTCAATCGCCACTCCAACGGGCAAAGAATTGGTCCGGAACATCGCGCAGCGAACAATCACGGACACCACTTCCGTTTTAATGCCCGTTGTTTGGTTGCTCTACTCCGCCGTGCAATTGAACGTGCTGCTGGGGATCTTCAACCTGCTTCCAGTGCCGCCGCTGGATGGCAGTCACATCTTTCGCCACATGCTTCCCGACTCCATCCGGAATATTTATGATTCCGTCGGCATCATTGGCATACTGTTGATCTTTACCTTCGGTGGGCGAATCATCTGGCCGCTGGTAAATCCAGTGGTCAACTTTGTAGATTCTCTGTTGTTAAAGATTTGATCCAGACTTCATGGCAGACATTTCAAAATCAACGAACAAGCGTGTCGTCAGCGGCATGCGGCCCACAGGCAAGTTGCACCTCGGCAACTATGTCGGCGCGCTCGCCAATTGGGTAAAGCTTCAGGAGACGCACGAGTGCTTCTTCTTCATCGCTGACTGGCATGCGCTCACCACTGACTACGCTGATCCTTCGAACATCGGCTCAAACTCTCTTGAAGTTGCGCTCGACTGGCTCGCCGCCGGCCTCGATCCCGAGCGATGCACCATGTTCGTCCAGTCGCACGTTCCGCAACATGCGGAATTGCACCTGCTGTTTTCAATGATCACGCCCTTAGGCTGGCTCGAACGCGTGCCTACATATAAGGAGCAGCAGCAGAACCTCGCGACCAAAGACCTCAGCACCTATGGCTTTCTCGGGTATCCCGTTCTTCAGTCCGCGGACATCCTCATTTACAAAGCAGGATTCGTTCCTGTAGGTGAGGACCAGGTAGCTCATGTCGAGCTCACCCGCGAGATCGCTCGCAGGTTCAACCATCTTTATCCGGGAAAAGACAGGACCGTCATCCTGCCCGAACCGCAGCCGCTGCTCACGCCTACACCCAAGCTGCCCGGCACCGACGGTCGCAAGATGTCGAAGTCATATGACAATTACATCTTGCTCAGTGATCCCGAACCGGTGGTCCGACAGAAGCTAAAGACCATGGTCACTGATCCGGCGCGCGTGCGACGCACCGATCCCGGCAATCCCGATGTCTGTCCCGTAGGCGACCTGCACAAGATCTTCAGCGACAAGCAAACTCTCGAAAAAGTTTATGCCGGCTGCCGCTCTGCCGCGATAGGCTGTATTGAGTGCAAGGGCTGGGCAGCGGATAATCTCATCAAGACGATTGCACCCATGCAGGAACGCCGCAGAAAATATGAGGAGAATCCCGCGCTGGCATTGCAGATCATAGAAGCCGGCGATGCGAAGGCACGAGCTTCGGCTGAGAGCACGATGAAAGAAGTCCGCGACGCCATGGGCTTGTCGCAGAATTACAAACCTCCGGAACGGGCTGCCGGAGAAACAGGTCAGTAATGATGTCAGGGCACGACTTTAGTCGTGTCGAAAGATCATATTTGAATCTCTTTGTGAACCTTTGTGCCCTTCGCGTCTTTGTGGTTTAAGGTTTTGATTTTGCGAGAAACTAAAAACGAGAAACTAGAAACCGACTCTTAAATGTCTGCACCAGAACATAAGAACGCTACCGCTCCTGCCAACGAGTTCCCTTTCTCGATCATGGTCAGCGACGTCTATGACGGCCCTCTCGACCTGCTGCTCGACCTAATTCGCAAGCAGAACATCGATATCTATGACATTCCCATCGCCAAGATCACGGCGCAATATCTCGCCTACACGGAACGGATAAAGACCCTCGACGTAGATGTTGCCGCCGAATTCATCTACATGGCCTCGCTGCTCATCCACATCAAGTCGAAGATGCTGCTGCCACGCGATCCCGATGCGGCCGCCGAGGAGCAAGGTGACCCGCGCGATGAACTCGTCCAACGGCTCCTCGAGCATGAAAAATTCAAGAATGCTGCGCAGATGCTCTTGCAGAAGCAACACCTAGAAGAGGCAATCTGCACCAATCCGAACCTGAAGGAATTTAAGGACGCAGAAGGCACTGAGCCAGAGATGGCCGCGGATATCATCGACCTCGCGCGCACCTTCCAGAAGATCCTCGACCGCGCCGCCTCAAAGCCGATGGTCGAGATCAACGAAGATGCAGTCACGGTCGGCCAGATGATTGAGTTTGTGCGTCGCCGCTTGCTGACTGAAGACAAGCCTGTTCGCCTGAAGAGACTCTTGCAGAATATGAACTCGCGCAACGCCTTGGTCTGCACCTTCTTGGCGCTACTCGAGTTGGTCCGGCTACAAGCGATACTCCTGCGCCAAGACCGCGTCTTCAGTGACATCATCATTAAGAAGCACGCTGATTTCGACCGCATCATGTCAGAGCAACTCGCCGCCCGCGACGACTGGCGATAAAGAAGAGCTTTGAAAGGGCATGGCTTCGGCCGTGCCGCAGCAGGACGTATCAGGGCACGACTTTAGTCGTGCCAATTAAGCCGAAGACAGTGACGGGGCTTTAGCCCCTGAGCTTTTAAGTTGGCGTTTGCTTTTCTTTGTGAACCTTCGTGCTCTTTGTATCTTTGTGGTTCAAGATTTTGGTGTTGGTTTTGCTTTGACTTCACTAGAAACCAGAAACGAGAAACTAGAAACCGCTTCTTATGTCCATCAAAGGAAAACTCGAAGCCATCATCTACGCGGCCGAAGAACCCGTCAGTGTTGACCAACTTGCCGCCGTGTTAAAAGAATCCGGCCTGCTGGACCAACTGCTCGCACCTCCACCTGCAGAGGAGTCCGCTTCTACTGACGAGTCGCAACCGGCCGAAGCGACCGAACCGCAGCCAAAGGATCCCAAAGCTGAAAAGGCCGAGATCAAAACCAAGCTGCGCGCCGTCCTCGACGAAATGATCGCCGACTATGCCGGCGACAATCGCGGCCTCGAAATCCGCCAGGTCGCAGGTGGATACCGCATGTCCACCAAGCCTGAGCACCATGATGTCGTGCGCTCGTTCGCCAAGAGTCTGAAGCCGCCTATCCGTTTGTCTTTGCAGGCGCTCGAAACTCTCGCTGTGATTGCTTATAAGCAGCCCGTGACTGCGCCGGAGATTTCAGAGATCCGCGGAGTAGATTCCGGCGGGGTGCTGGCAACTTTGATCGATCGCAAGCTCATCACCACTGCTGGACGCAAAGCCGTCATTGGCCGGCCCATCCTCTACAAGACAACCAAAGATTTTCTGCTGCGCTTCGGACTAAAGGACGTCAACGAACTCCCCAGCATGGAAGAGTTCGAGAAGATGACCATGGACACCGGTCAGGACAGTCTCTTTGACAGAACACCCGTCGCCGACGCCACCGGGATTCCGGACGAGGCTGCACAGACAGGCGAAGCTGAACAGACGAGCGAAGCCGCATCCAGCGCCGTCGCTACCGGTGGAGAGGGCTCGTCAGAAACCAACGAAGCATAATTATGGCCCAAGAACGATTGCAGAAGATTATCGCCGCCGCCGGCATCGCATCGCGCCGCAAGGCTGAAGAGTTGATCACCGGCGGAGTTGTCTCTGTGAACGGACAGATCGTGACTGAACTCGGCATCAAAGCTGACGCCGAGCATGACCACATCCGCGTCAATGGCAAGCTGCTGAAAGGCGCGCAGCGCCACACTTACCTGATGATGAACAAGCCCAAGGGACACGTCACCACCGTGTCTGATCCCGAAGGCCGGCCTACTGTGATGGACTTAGTGCGTGGAGCCGGAATCCGCGTCTATCCCGTCGGACGTCTCGACTACGCCAGTGAAGGACTCTTGCTTCTGACAAACGACGGCGACCTTGCGCATAAGCTGACACACGCTTCATCACACGTGCCCAAAACTTATGTTGTGAAAGTCAGCGGCGTGCCCACAGAAGAGAAGATCGAAGAGCTTCGCGGCGGAGTACTGATTCGCGAAGACAACCGCAAACCCGTACGCACCGCTCCTGCAAAGATTTCCATGATCAAGCAGGCCGACAATCCCTGGTACGAGATCACGCTGATTGAAGGCCGCAATCGCCAGATCAGAAAAATGTTCGAAGCCGTAGGACATCACGTCGAAAAGATTCGCCGCGTCCGCTACGGCCCCTTGCATCTCGACGTGGAACCAGGAAAGCTCCGCCCTCTCAACGCGCGTGAAGTAGAAGAGCTGCGAGCCGCCGCGGAGGGCCGACGCCCACAATCGGCGCATGCCGCAAAGAAAAAATCGAGTTCGTCACCTCCGGCAAAAAAGAAAGCGGGTGCCCCACCGTCGCGAAGCTAACGGGGGATTTTTCGCGGTTCCTCCGTGTCTCCGTGGTGAATCCACTTAACGCTTTTGACTTTGATCGGCGTTAATCCGCGGCTAAAGCTTTTGCCTTTCCCCGTGGTTTATCCGTTTCGCTTTCCTGCTTCCATCCTATCCACGCCAGCAGACACACCGTCGCGATCATCCCCACCCATCCCAGAAAGTGCACCGCACTCGCGATCTGCGAACAGCGGTCCAGAATTCCCATGTCGTTGAATATCCAATTCCAGTCGTGAATGATCTCGTCGCCCGAAGCCGCACCCACCGAGACCAGCGGCAAGGCCTTGTCTCGCGCGTCCGACATGTATAGCGCGATACCAAGAAAATTCTCGAAGAAGAAAAACGTGCAGAAGATCGCGCCGGTTCCCTGTCCTCGCCATGCGAATGAGACCGCCAGCAGGAGCGGCACCAGCAACTGCATGATGGTCCCGCCCCAGATGCCGATCCTCATCCCCAGGTACCCGAACAGCATGTGGCCGCTCTCATGCGTCACCAGGTTCGCGTTGTCGATCCAAAGCCCGCCCCAGTGCGCGTTGTACGCATGAATCAGAAAGAGGACATAAAAGATGAGCCAGCAGACGATCGCCGCCCGAGACATCCTCTGCCATTGGTAATCTTGGCTTGGAAAAGGAAAGCGCATGAGAGGTGAAAATCTATCATGCGGGTGCGTGCACTGGAATACCTAGATTCAGAGTGGTTGAAAGTGGCAGGCCTTGGCGTGTAAAAAAATACCGCTTTATTTTCCCGGGCTGCACAACCGCAGTACAATAAAGGCGATGTCTGACGATCTTCACGCTCTTAAAGACGACATGAATGCCTTCATCCTGGGCCACGGAATGCAGCAATTCCGCGCCTATGTGACCGAAGACATGCAGACCGTCATGTGGGACTCCGGCGACAACACCGACGCCTGGAAGGATTTTGTCGAGTTGGCAAAAGCTTCTGGTATCGCGTTCCTCACCGTCAGCGATGACACTCTGGTGAAAGAAGATTTGGAATTCCTGCTCGAGCGCTTGCAGAATTCCGCAACCACATCCGACGAAGAACTGGACGAAGCACGTTGGCTGCGCACGCACGTGGGTAGGGTGGGTTTCGTTCAACTCGGCTTCTCTTACCACGGCACCATGTTCTTGTATGAGGTGGCAACAGACTGGTACGAACGCTACCAGCAACTGCTCGACTCCGCAGACGACTTCGGCAGCATTCTCCTGGACGAACACGATCAGGCAGACGACGACGAACGCTAGGCCAGAGATCACGGTGAGCACGTCGCAAGCGGCACTTCGCGAGCTAGTGCGAGCACGCCGCAAGCGAACCGAGGTTGAGCCGCGTTGAGATTTCCAGAGAAACGATTTTCCCTCCTGCGCTACCTTTTGAACATCACAATAGTCTGAAAGCACATAGTCGTTCCTCGCCGAGTGCCTATGCCGGAACTCAATGAACTGGAAGTCCGTGAGTTCTACAGCCGCTGGGGCAGTACTGTCTTCACGCTCTCCCGCCTGTTCCTCGGCGAGCAGGAAGCTGCGGAAGAGGCCACGCAGCAAGGCTTCATGAATTATTTAGGAGAAGTCGACCGGCTCGAGTTCGAAAGCGTTCCCCTGCGCCTACTCCGCAAGACATTGGAAGCTGCACGCGGCAACAGTTCCGCCGTGCGCCAGGCATTTCCCGACACCGACGAGATGGAAGACATGATCAAATTGCTTCCGCAAAATGAACGCGCAGTGTTCATACTGCGCAGTGTGCTTGATCTGGATTTTTCAGAAGTGACTATCGTGACTGGTTTGTCCTCGGAGCAGGTGCACAGGTTGTGGAGTGAATCGCTTCTTCACGTGCGCGATTTCTGGCTGAAGAAAACTTCGTAGAGACTAACGCTGAAGAACATCAAGCAACAATCTGCTTCTTCTCCTCCGCCTTCAATCTCCGCAGCACTGCAAGGCAGTCTTCGTTATCGGGCTGCTCGCCCAGATGGTAGACCGCGCTGAATGCGATCCTTCCTTTTTTGTCCACGATGAATACCGCGCGTTCGCTGATGCCGGGAATGGGATCGTTCAGCCGCAGGATGCCGTACTTTTCCGCGACGGCGCCGTGAGGATAGAAGTCGCTGCACATCGGATGCTTTAATTCGCCGACTTCGTGCCGTTGCAAAGCTACGTGATTGTTCGGAGAATCGACGCTAATGCCCACGACCTGGGCATCGAGTGCGGCGAACTTTTCGTCATCGTCGTTGTACGCCGCCATCTGCGCACTTCAAACCGGAGTCCAGTTCAGCGGATGAAACGCGAGCACAACATTCTTCTTTCCGCGGTAATTACTCAATCGGAATTCATGTTTCGACATTCCGGTCACAGCGGTCAGTTGAAAGTCTGGAGCGACTTCTCCAACCTTGAGAGCAGGCATCAGCTATCTCCTCTCGAAAACAAATCCACAATGTTCCACGTGGAACATTATTGTGAAACTCGTTTGAATGCAGTCACTTAATTTTGGACTGATGCGATTAGATGCGGCTTATGCATAAGGTGCAGGCAGGCCGAGTGCAAGACGATGGGCTCGCATCGAGTCTTGCTGGTTCGTGCGGATGGTCAAATCAGAGCAGGGCTTTGCGGTACAAAGTAGAACGAAGCCGGCAGCACGGTCTTCTGGAAAATACATATCCGCGTCGCTGTTGTCGACTTCGCCGCCCACTATGCGGCCCGCGCAAGTCACGCAACGACCCTGGCGGCACATTGCAGGAAGAACAATGCCCTGTGCGTTTGCGGCATTCAAGATGTGCTCATCGGCACCGACGGTGACAACCTGCTCGCTCTCTTTCTGGCCGTCATCGCTCGGGACTAAGAGCTTGACGGTGTAGCTGGGCGGCGCGGAGTTGGAGAGAGCACACATGAGTTCGTCTGATTATCGATCAGGTTCGTCTGATTATCGATCAGGAAAGAAAAGCCCACCCGAATGGATGCAAACAGGTGGGCCGGGATTCAGCTCAACAGAGTGGACCGCAGGAACTAGCGCGTCCTAACGTGGTGATCCCACCTGTGACTTCGTCACAGATGGGGCCCCTTCAAAGTGGCTAACTCCCAATGTAGAACGACGCATTCTTGCTGTAAGGAGCATGACCGGGCTCGCCACGGCGGAAGTGTCCGGAAGGAACGCTCTTGCCGTCGCGCTCGTGGGCGAGAAGCTCGATGAACCAAGCCTCGTGTTCAATCTCCTCGTTCAAAATGCGTGAAGCCAGGTCATAGGTACGCGGATCTTTGCCGAAGGTTATGTCACAGATCTCGATCCAACTACGGATCGCGCACCGCTCCGACTCGAGCAACAGCGTGAGGATATTCACGGCAGTCGGAGGGTCAGGCAACTTGGCTGCGGCGCATCCGGCGATGTCGTGAAAAGCTTTGAGATCATTAGGGAGTTCGCCGCCAAGTTCATAGATGCGCGGTGTGATGAGCTCAAAGTGAGCGCGATCTTCGAGGCGCGCGTCTTCGCAAATCTCTTTATAGTCTTCGTGCCCAGCAAGATGCATGCGAAGGATGGTGTAGTAGTAATAAGTGCTGGCGAATTCCGCCGCCGCATTCGCTACCAACATCTTGATGAGTTTTTCTACATTGACTCCACGGGCGCGGATGACCTCCACGCCAACGCGCTTGGTTACGTCTCCTGCTTTTACATTGTCTGAAGTGGCCATGAATCCTCCTTCTTTTCGGTGTGAAAATGACTACGGTAATTCGATGTGGGTTTAGGCGAGCGCGATTGAAGAAAAACAGGAGAGCGCTGGATAATCCCCGTAAAAATAAAAAGCCGACTGCGGCCACTAACGTGTGTGGTCGCAATCGGCGACGAGTGTGCGGGAGTACACAAGTCTCAAGTATTACTTCTTAATCCTTGCCCATAATCCCGCGGCGAGTGAGCCCAATCCGCCCACTAAGAAGAGCGGAAGTGGTGATGCCGTCTGCGGTAGCTTTCCGCTTGAGCCTTGGCCAGAGGTGCTGGTGCTAGCTCCAGCTGCCCCAGTCTGACTGCCAGTGCTCGTTCCGCTTTGATCGCCGGCGCTATTGGTTACGTCCGGTGTGCTAGTTCCAGTTCCTGTTGTTGACGTTGCCCCGGTACCACTGGTTCCGGTTGACTGGTCCGAAGGAGTGGTTGAGGTCCCCATTCCCGTACCAGTTCCTGTGCTGGTTCCACTCGTACCGCTGGTTCCGGTTGTCCCGCTCTGATCAGAAGGAGTGGTTGAGGTCGTCCCCATTCCTGTACCGGTTCCTGTGCTGGTTCCAGACGTGCCAGTGGTTCCAGTTGTGCCAGTCTGGTCAGGAGGAGGCGGGGTGGTTGAGGTCTGGTCTGGAGGAGGTGGCGTGGTTGAGGTACCGGTTCCTGTGCTAGTTCCTGTGGGGTTACCAGTTGTTGTGCCACCAGTTGTTCCGGTAGTTCCGGTCTGGCCAGGAGTAGTTGTGCCAGTTCCAGTTCCGGTCGTGGTACCCATGCCCGAAGTTCCAGTTGTGCCTGTGGTTCCGGTCGTTCCTGTTGTACCCACTCCAGTACCGGTCGTTCCTGTTCCGGTCGTTCCGGTTGTACCAGTGGACTGATCCGTAGTTGTTGTTGTGGTGGTGCTACCGGTGCCCATCGTTCCGGTTGTCCCGGTTGTTCCGGTAGTTCCAGTTGAGGGCTGGCCGGGTGTCGTCTGGTCCGTTGTTGCTCCAGAAGTTCCCGGCGTTGTAGTTGTTGTTCCTGTTGTTGACGTTCCTGTACTGCCTGTCTGCGCTGCAACGCTGATGGCCAACGCCAGCACAGACAAGGTCACCCATTTTGTTCTCATCGTAGTTGCTCCTTCACAACGCGGAAGCGAACTCCGCGCCGCTGTCGCGAATGGATTAAATGCTGTTATTTGCTGTTGGATGCCACCTCTTCACCAGAGGTAGCGTCATCGTGTGCCAGAGACAAGGCATTGCCTCACTCTCAGGAAAAAGCGGAACAGCAGAACAGGGATGCTGAGCTACAATCCGAGTACCTGCCGTGAGAACCTCAATGTGGAAAATGAAACCGAGTGATGCTGAAGCTGCGACTCAGCTCGCGAAATCAGCGGAGATTCCAATCACAATCGCGCGCTTGCTGATCCAGCGCGGGATCGCAACTCCGGAAACAGCGAAGACATTCTTGAATCCTGCACTGGAACAATTGCACTCGCCTTTTGAAATGCTGGGAATGCACGCGACGGTGGTTCGAGTGCAACGTGCGATCGGCGACAAAGAGCCCATCCTGATCTACGGCGACTACGACGTGGACGGCACTACCGCAGTGGTGATCCTGAAAACGTGCATTGAGCTGCTGGGCGGAGTGGCGGATTTTCACGTTCCCCATCGGATCCGCGAAGGCTACGGGATGAAGGACGACGTCATTGAGAACGCCGCCGAGAATGGGATCAAGCTGGTGATCAGCGTGGACACCGGCATTCGCGCTTTCCAGGCCGCGGAAACGGCACGCCGCGTGGGACTGGACCTGATCGTGACCGACCATCATCTTCCTGAGATCGGCGAGAGCCTCCCGTTTGCGCTGGCCGTGTTGAATCCCAATCAGCCGGATTGCAAGTACCCGTGCAAGGACCTTTGCGGAGCGGGTGTGGCATTTAAGATCGCGCAAGCATTGCTGACGGAAGCTGGACCGCAATTTGAAAGATTAATTCCCTCGTTCATCAAGATGGTTGCGATTGCGACAATTGCCGATTCTGTCCCGCTGGTGGGAGAGAACCGGGTATTCGCAAAATTGGGACTCGACGGTCTACGCAAGCCCGTGAATGGCGGACTGAAAGCGCTGATGCAAGTGGCGCAGTTGGACGCTGGCGCTCGGGCGGCCCGATCGATCAGGGCGACGGACATCGCGTTTCGTGTGGCGCCGCGCATCAATGCGGCCGGCCGGATGGATATCGCCAAGGATGTAGTGGAGCTATTCACTACGCGAGATGAAACGCGCTCGCGCGAATTGGCAATCAAACTTAACGAACTGAATAGCGACAGACAGGCCGAGGAGGCGCGGATCATCGGAAAGATCCATGCGCTTCTCGACAACGACGCGGTCCTGAACGAAGCGTTTTGCCTGGTCATTGCAGGGGAAGGATGGCACCGGGGCGTAATCGGCATTGCGGCGACCCGCTTGGTGGAACGCACCGGTAAACCGGCGCTGGTGATTGCGATCGATGGAGATGAGGCGCACGGGTCAGGACGGTCGATCTCTGCGTTTCACCTGCTTGATGCTCTCGAATCGAAAGATTGCCGTCCGCTGTTCACGCGGTTCGGCGGACACGCGCATGCCGTCGGCTTTTCGATGAAGCGTGAGCAGGTGGAGCCGTTGCGGTGCGCCCTGGATGTATACGCACGCACGCGTCTTACGGTGGAAGACTTTGTTCCCGTGCTCCACATCGATTCTGAAGTCACTTTGGAAGAGATCACGCCGGAGTGGATGCGGTGCCTGCAAATGCTGGAGCCTTATGGCATGGGAAATCGTGAGCCTGTATTTATGGCACGAGGATTGCGGATACAACAGCCCCCGAAAGTCCTTAAGGAAAAACACATCAAGCTACGGCTCACTCAGGTCGGCGTGGATGGAAAACAGCATCGCGGGTTTGACGCTTTGGGATGGCGCATGGCGGAACGAATTCAAGAGCAGGGGTTGGTTGTCGGGGAGATGGTGGACCTCGCGTTCACGGTTGAAGAGAACATGCATCCGGAGTTTGGGGGGTTGCAGTTGATAATTTGTGATCTGGTGAGGGCGAAGGCAGTAGCTAGTAGTCAGTAGTCAGTGGATAGTGGGCAGTGGCTAGTGGAACCTCAGGGGCTAAAACCCCCGTCTACAACTGCCTAATGCAGGCCAGAAGGCCTGCGCCACCCAAGACCTAGTTCAGCCCAGAAGACTTCGACTTCGCTCAGGGCAGGCTCTATGCCACGCAAGTATCAGTGAGCGCCTGCTACACCCAGAACAACGTCAAAAAGTACGCGCGGACCGCGGCGGACTTCTTCTACCCGAATGCGTTCGTCGTCGCCATGTTCAGTGGCGGATTCTTCTCGCGTTGCCGCATACGGGGAAAAACCGTAACAGACAATGCCCAGGCCGCGATATCGCTGGTTCTCTGTGTATCCGCTGGTGAGGCTGGGAACAACCGGAGTGCCGGGAAAATAGTCCCCGGCGACTTTACGGATCACTTCAAAAAGCACGGTGTTGGTGGGCGACGAATTTGAGATCCGAAAATCCGGAGACTCGGGTTCGATCACGACGTTGGGGTCCCTAACGACTTGGCGGAGGTTTGCTAGAAATACCTGGGGATCTTCGCCGGGAAGCAGCCGCACGTCGAGGTTAGCGGTGGCTTCTCCAGGAATCACATTGGTCTGGCGCGAGCCGTTGAGCATGGTAAGAGAAATAGTGTCGCGCAATTGCGGATTGAGTTCATCAGAAGCGACAGCAGCCCGAAATGCTGGTTGTTTGATCAATAACTTGATGTTGCGATAAATGCGTGCGCGCTCCGGCGTCTGGAAAGGCGCCATCAGCCCCAAATATTCTTCGACTACGGGCGTCAGTCTCAACTCAGTCTGGTAATTGATGATCCTGGCGAGAGCGCGGACAAGGCGGTTGGGCGCGGAATCGACGAGCGGTTCGGAACCGTGTCCCGGCCTTCCCTGCGCTTTCACCCGCAACCAGAAAGTGGATTTCTCGGCGACGTCGAGCGCAACGTATTTTACTTTTCCCTTTTCGAGGAGGTTGTAACCGCCTTCGGTGAGGAGGAATTCCGCATTGCCGAGCAGGTCGCGCTTGTTGGCGATCATCCAGTCAGTGCCCTTGCCATCGACTTCCTCATCTGCGGTGCCGAGGAAAATGACATCGCGATCGAGCGGGACATGCTCGCGCTTGAGCATGACCATCACCATGAGTTGCGCCATTCCTTCGTTCTTCATGTCCTGGGCACCACGAGCATAGATAGAGCCGTTGGAGATCTTGGCGCTGAATGGCGGCAAACTCCATCGCGCGGGATCGCTGGTGACCACGTCCATGTGGTTGAGCAAAATCAGCGGACGCTTTGCGCCATTACCTCGGATGTGAGCCCAGATGTTTGCCCGGTGATGAGCGGGATCGAACTCGAAGACCTGGTTTTCAATTCCCTCTTTGTCGAAGATCTTCTTGAAGAAATCGGCGGCGAGGATTTCATCGCCGGGAGGGTTGGTGGTGTCAATGCGCAGATATTCCTGCAGCCATTCGACAGCGAGATTTGAGTATTTGTCGAGGCGCTCAGAGGGGATTTTCTTGCTCTGAGCTTGCGCGGGTAGAGCAATCGCAGCGAGGATGATGGCCGTGGTGAGGGATTTGGTCAGGCTAGATCGCAATGAGGCCCGTCCTTATCAGAATGAGAGAAACAATCGCCACCAAAAACCACAGCGCGATTCCCTGTGCCAACGGCCGCACGCCAACCTGCTTGATGCTGTTGCGCGAAATTCCCGTGCCGATCAGGAACAGCGTGATAGTTAATCCGATCCGCGCCAGTCTTGCCGCCCAAGTGTACGCACTGTTGCCCGGCGCGAGATATGTATTCATGATCGCCGCCAAAAGAAAAAACAATATAAACCACGGCCACTGGATGTTTTTAACTTTCTTGTTCTGCAATGCGGCGGTGCCGAGTGTGACTGGGACTATCCACAATGCTCGCGCGAGCTTCACGGTTGTGGCGACGGCCAAAGCGATGGCGCCGAACTTGGCGCCGGCTCCCACGACGGAGCTGGTGTCGTGTATGGCAAGTGCGGCCCAGAGTCCGAATTGCGATTCGGAGAGATGCATCTGGTGTCCGAGCGGCGGAAAGACGAGCAAGCCCACTGCGTTGAGGATGAAGACGGTGCCGATTGAGACGGAGAGTTCTTCGTCACTGGCGTCGATCACGGGGGCGACGGCGGCGATGGCGCTGCCTCCGCAGATGGCTGTCCCCACGGAGATCAAATACGAAGAGTTTGCGCGAACTTTGAGAAGCTTGCCGAGAGTCCATCCGGCGGCGAGCGCGAAGGTGATGCCGAGCAGCGTATAGATGAATCCTGAGCGTCCTGCCTTCAACACTTGTTGCAGATTCATTCCGAAGCCGAGTCCGACGACGGAGAGTTGCAGAAGAAGCTTTGATGAGCTTCGCGCAGGACCGGCGAAGGGATGAACGAATGTGAGTCCGAATGCCACCCCCAATGCAAGCGCCACCGGCGGCGATGCCCACGAGCCGGCCCACACCAATGGACTGGCGGCGAAAAGCACGCATAGCAAAAAGATAATCTTTGCAGGCATGTGCTCACATTATAAGGGCAGAACAACGGCGGGCTTCACTCGCCTGTTCCACCCTCGCGCCCAGTTCGCGCACGAGAGCGCTCTCTGGACGCTCACCCAGTCATTACAAGGGCAGCACGACGGCGGGCTCGATGCGGGGGTCGCGATCGGCGAGGCGGAGTGCTTTGATATAATTTTGAGAGTCCCGCAATCAGTGGCGCTATCGTCTAGGGGTTAGGACGTGAGATTCTCAATCTTAAAACACGGGTTCGATTCCCGTTAGCGCTACCAAGTCTTCTTTTCTTCACAACACAACCATTTGCGGGCGATCGTGTTTCATTCGTAAGACAATCATCCCGACTCATGAATCGATCACCACTCAGGTCTCCAATCCGCGTTCGCGCATCGTGTGTAATCCTTACTTTTTTCTGCATGGCGATTGGCGCCTCCGCGCAGGACAGGCCCTCGGTCCAGAGAAAGATCCAGTTGCCAATCGCAGATTGGATCTCGCAAGGCGAACGGCAAGAGATCCCGTGGGACGTCCGGATTACAAAGCCTGAACTTACGTTTCAGCAAAGAACCTTAGTAACGGTCTTCGCGGAGATCCACAGTGCTGAACTGCAGAAGCGAAACGTTAATCGCGACCTGCACTTTATCGTCAAAGTTGCGGACGAGAGTGGCAACTGGATGGACGACGAGAGTTATGTCCCATTCCGCCTGACGGAGAAGATGGATCGCCGCACCGACCTGCAAATGCAGACTGAGCTGTATCTGAAACCCGGCAATTTCAAAGTCGCAATAATCGCCTACGATTCAGCTCTTGGAGAACGGAGCGT
>JAOAPL010000135.1 GCA_025462925.1 Acidobacteriaceae bacterium | reverse complement strand
CCGGTAATCGGACGGACGCACGGGCTGGAAGGCGATCTGGCTCTCCTCTGTGGAGATACTGAGCGGTTCCTCCAGTCGAAAAGTCAACATGGTCTCAGGCGGAATTATTGTGGGCTTCCCGCGCGTGCTCATTACGCCGACGACTCCAGCAGCCGCTCCTATGACTGCACCAATCGCGGCGCCTTCTCCGCCTTCAGTGGCGCCACCAATTACGGCGCCTACTCCCGTAGTCGTCGCCACAGCTGCCGCATTTCGCCCGTTTGAAGTGCCTGCTGAACTTTGCAGCAGCTGAGTCCTCACCGGCAGCACCTGGCCATCGACCAACGTCAGCTCACTTAATTCAACCCCCAGTTGCGATGCACCACCACCTCGAGGAGCTTTTTTCGCTACCGCGATGCGGCCAGTTACAACTTGCCCGCGGACTGCCACAACCCAGCCGTTGGCCACCAGCGGCTGTTCAAGAGTTGCGCTGAACCGATCACCGGATTGGTTTTTGTCGCTGGAGAGCCACTCCGTGACGCGAACGGGAATCACGGTTCCTTCCGGGAGAGTTATGGTAGACGGCAAAGATTGGGCATTCGGGGCGGGCGTGTCAGGGGCCGCTTGCCCGTCCTGTTGTTGAACCGTCGCTGGGCCCCGATCTCGATCCTGCTGGCCCTGCGCTGCGGCCGGCAAGCTTGCGAAAAATATCGCCAAAACAGGCGAACAGATTGCGAGACCAAGGATCAAAGTCGGGCTTTTCAACTGGCGTTGGCTGGCTATCATTTTGATTCCTCTATGGTCCGACAAAAGCTCAAACAAGACGATTCGAAAGGAAGCAAATTTACGATATGAGAATCGTCTATGGCACCTAAGATGAGGATACGGCCCTTCTGAGTTGTCCTGCAGATTTTGGACTGTGCCCAAGTTGCTGCAACGAGTAGCTTTCCTTCCTGCGCCTTAATCAATACGATAGTGGCAGCCGCGACTTTCATGGGATTGATCGGCTGCTTCGAAGATCAGCAGCGCGGTATGGGTCCCATTACCGAAGCTCTAATTATTCGCTTGAGGAATTGTCCGTGTTTCAAGGTCCGTATCAAATCGAGAGCCTTTTAAAAACAACCTCTGGAATCAGTTTGACTACTGCCATCACATAGCGCCAATACCACGGGGTGTAGAGAATTTCCTTTGAGTCATTCTCCAGAGCTCGACAGATGTCCCTCGCGACTGAAACTGGATCGGCGAACACTCGATCTTGGCGGAGGCCCGCGGTCATGGGAGTTCTTACAGGACCCGGCTTGATCGTCAGCACTCGCACACTGGATTCATGCAATCTCCCGCGAAGTCCCTGTAGAAAGAGACTCAATGCTCCTTTCGCCGCACCATATACGTAGTTTGAACTTCGTCCGCGGTCTCCTGCTACGGAAGTGATAGCGGCGATGCAACCGCACCGTCGTGTTTCCAATATATCTGCAAACAGAGTTAGCAGGCCTGCTGCACTGACAAAATTCGACTGCCATTCTTGGAGCGACATTTCCACCGAATGGCGGCACTCTTCCTGGTCCTGCATGGTACCGTATGCGAGCAGAACACATTCGAAATCAGGAAAGCGTTGTAGAACGAATCCCATGACCTGTGAATGTTGCGACACATCTGCCAAGTCTGCCTTGAAGGTGATGACTTCCGTTGCGCCACGAACGCGCAAATCAGCAGCCACTATTTCGAGCTTCTCTGCGGATCGCCCGACCAGCAATAACCGCTTTCCCTTACTTGTAAGGATGCGTTGAACTTGCTGAGCAATTTCTGATGTCGCACCGAGAATGACGAACTTGTCCATGGAAGTTAGCTTTCCGTTACGCGGCGCCAGAACGAAGAAGACATTACCGGATCGACGAAGGGGCGGAAATCACGCCATTTGGGGAATGATGCTTCGAACATCTGCGGACTCATGCGGGCGTCCTTGGCAGGATATAACGCGCCGCCAGCATGGTTTACGATTTGATCGAGCCTTGCCAGGAGTCGGAGTGTGCGCTCTCCACGCATCGGAAAATCCAGCGTAAGTGTAAGGCCAGGGCGCGGGAAAGAAAGCATGCCTGGAGATCGCAGGGACCCAAAACGTTTTAGCACTGCAAGGAACGCGCCAAGTCCCTCCTTGGCAATCACCTTCAGTATCTCCTCGAGGGCATCACATGCGGTTTCTGGAATCACGCACTGATACTGCAGAAAACCCGATTTGCCGTAAACGAGATTCCACTGGCGGATAGAATCAAGCGGATAGAAAAAGGCGTCAAAAGGTGCCGAGGTGCGAGAAGCACGCAACGACTGCCAATGGTAGTAAGCTGAGTTAAACGATCTGAGAAGCCATCGATTCAGCAAAAACTGCGGCGGCGAAAAAGACATTTTCGGACCAGGTTTGCTCTCTGCTACGCCGTGAAAGCCCTTCGCATGATTTCCCCGAAACAAAATTCCCCGCAGCCCTTTACCCGAAAAACAATCGACCCACCCGACGGTATATTCGAATTTGCAGTCACTTTCTGTGGAAATAGACTGAAAGTCGGCAATTGATTCGAAGGGGATCGATTCGCAGTCGATTCGGTCCCCTGTAATCGGTTTCAACTCAATTTCTGCTGAAAGGAGGACTCCAGTCAAGCCGAGACCTCCGATGGTTGCTCTGAAGAGGTCTGGGTTTTGATCGGGACGGCATTCCTGTACTCTTCTGTCGGAGCGGCACAAGAGGAAACGTGCGACGTGAAGGCCAAAAGAGCCGGAACGATGATGGTTCTTTCCATGTACGTCGTTTGCAATTGCCCCTCCGACGGTGACGAATTTTGTCCCGGGCGTCACAGGCAAGAACCATCCGACCGGCACTGCGATCCTCAGAATGTCTGCCAGGCTCACGCCAGCTTCACACCAAATACGACCGGTTACTCGATCGAAAGACAAAATGCGGGTCAGCCGGGAACAGTCGATGAGCCCTCGCCCTTCATTGAGACATGAGTCTCCGTAGCTCCGGCCCAATCCATAAGGCAGACACTCGGCAGGGGCACTCTTCTCCAATATGGGCTGGACCTCTTCGGGCCAGTAAATCCGGTGAACTGCGTTGTGCAGGACGCGTGGATACCGGCCCCAGGATAAATACTCATCTTTTGAATCGAGAGAGGGAATTCGAGTTCGCGAATGGGCAACAATCGTGGGGACGCTCATATCAGTCAACTGGCATAGCTGCTGAATAAGAGCACTGCCAAGATCACGGCCGCGACTGCATAGCTGACGGGATCACGAATGGAGAGAACAACAGGATCTTCATCAAGTTCTCCGCGGTTCGCCCGGAACCACAACCGGCTAAGCCAATAGAGAACCGTGGGACAAATCAGAAGCAGGAGCTCTGGCCTTCGGTAAAGACTCAATACTTCCTTGCTGTGAACATACAAGGCAAGAATGACTACCGCCGAGAAACTGCTCCCCACACCCAGATGCACGAACAACTCACGGTCACCTTGGGCGTAGGCTCGGCCAGAATTACCGGATTGCACCAATTCATTGGCATGCACCAATTCCGAATAACGCTTCGCGGTGGCGAGGCTGAAAAAGAAAAAGAATGAAAATGCCAGAAACCAGTCAGAAAGCGGAACGGACGTAATTACCGAACCGGCCCAGATGCGTATGCTGTAGAAGCCGGAAAGAACGAAGACGTCAACCAGAGGAACACACTTCAATTGGATGGAATACCAAAGAGTGGCAATCACGTATGTGATGAGCACGCATGCGAAGGCCGTGCTTAGCCAAAAACCAAACGCAATAGACGCGCCGACAAGGAGTGCCGAAATCACCAATCCAGCCGGGACGGAGGTTTCTCCGGAAGCGAAAGGACGGTTGGCCTTCCAAGGGTGTGCGCGGTCCGAATGGAGATCCAGCAGATCATTCATAATGTAGATGCTTGATGCACACAGGCTGAAAAGAAAGAACCCTACAGCGGTGGCTAAGAGCGGCCGGAGCTCCAGCTTGTGGGAAAGCAAAAGAGGCAGAAATAGAAGCATGTTTTTCGCCCAATGATGACCGCGAAGAGCTCTGAACCAACTCAGGATTGAAGCTGGCTCACTTTCGAAGACTCCTTCGACGCGGACAATAGAAGCCACCCGTTGAGCAAATCTGCGATTGCCAATTACATATCCCGTCCTGGCTACCTTCCATGCCGGCAGATCCGCGGAAGAATTTCCGATATAGTCAAACCCCGCACTGGAGAACTTAGCCTGGAGCAACGCAGCTTTCTCTTCGCCCTTCAAATTCCGGCCCTCTCGCGTACCATGTACCTCGTCAAACAATCCGAGATGAGTTGCGACACGTTCTGCCAAGGAGTTATCCGATGCGGTAACTAAAGCGATGTGCCGACCCTGATCGCGCTGCGTGGCGAGGAATGCCAGGAGGTCGGTGCGATACGGCAAAGTGGTCACGTCCACCCTTCCGTGTTCTGCGAGTTGCCGCTTAAGCACCGCTCTCCCTTGAATCAGCCAAAATGGAAGCATGAGTAACGCCAAGGGCTGCACTTTAATCAGAGAAATAATGCACTCCCACATCAGGTCGGTCTTGAGGATAGTGCCGTCCAGGTCCACACAGAGGACGCTGCTCGATGATTGCGGGAGGATATCCCGGGGAGAATCCGAAGAATTCACTTCGTCTGCATATTTTTCGATTTCGTGCATTGTCCCGCCGCTCTTTGCTTCTTGTGACGAACACCTATAAACATAGTGGAGGAGCCAGTTCTATTCATGCTTTCAAAAGACGCTACGCATGTCGAATGAGGCAACACGAAACAGGCGGCCGCGTCGCGCGGAGGTCACCGCCGTCTATCTGGAATTCAATTAGTCAAGTGAGTGAAGACCCTGTGGCGCGTGAATAGCGGGAGACGAGTCGCAGGCATCTTTGATGATGGATTCTTGACCCTTCAAGGAAGGCATAAGCAGGCGCGTAAGCATACCGACCAACATAATAAATAATGTGAAGGTTGCGGCATGACCCGCAAGTGTACCGCCGAATTGTTCGAATCCAATCGAGTTTTCCGCGAGACCCAACAGTGCAATGTAAACAATACCCCACACTCGGTGCCTGGAATTGCGGGCCAACTCAATGGCAAGAGG
>JAOAPL010000119.1 GCA_025462925.1 Acidobacteriaceae bacterium | reverse complement strand
GGGGTTTTAGCCCCTGGATGTATCACCAATCCGCCTTTATCTTTCTTTGATCCGCGGTTAAAGTTTTTGAATCAATGACCACCACCGACCCAACGCGAAAGCTGCCGCACTCTCTCTCGCGCCTGCGCTCGTACTTCATCCTCAACCCGCTGATTTTTTTCTATACGGGTGTCCTCGGCGCAATGTCGCTGCTCTCATCGTTCTTCGACCACGAAGGCCGCATGCAGCACAACTTCGCGCGCTTCTGGTCGCATTTGATTTTGAAGACCAGCATGTCGCCCGTCGAAGTGATCGGACTGGAGAAGCTCGACCTCTCGCGGCCCTTTGTTTATGCGGCCAATCACATCTCTGCCATGGACGTCCCCGTCCTCTATGACAATCTGCCTATCCAATTCCGCATCGTCGCCAACAAATATCTTTTCCGATATCCATTCCTCGGATGGCACCTCAAACGCTCGGGACAGATCCCCATCGACCGCTCCTCGCCACGCGCCACATTCAAAAGCTTGACCACCGCAGTCGACGACCTCAAGGCCGGACTCTCCGTCATGATCTTTCCCGAAGGCGGGCGCTCACGCGACGGCCACATCATGCCATTCATGAACGGCGCGTTTTACGTCGCCATTAAAGCGCAGGTGGACATCGTCCCGCTCGCCATCATCGGCACCTATGAAATGCTGCCCATGAACACCTATCACATCCAACCGCAACGATTGCAACTCATCGTCGGCGATCCCATACCAACCACCGGCCTCACCACTCACGACCTCGAACTCGTCGCCTCAAAAGCGCAGAAGTCGATCGAGGACATGTACTACGCCCACGCTCACGTCCCAGACCCGCGAGTCTTCTCATCCTAAGCACCATTGAAAGCCCCAAAAGGGGCCTTTGTTCTTGTTACGCCATTGAATCTTTACACTCAGCACTCTGGTGGAGATTTGTCATCCTGAGCGCTTATTCCTTGCGCGAAGGATCTTGCGCTTAGCGAAACCGATGTAACCCGCGCCAAGACACCTCTGTCATCCCGACCGTAGCGAAGCGTAGTGGAGGGACCTTGCCTTGGACTTTGCTTTCGAATTCGAGTAGCCGCGTAGCGGCGGAAGTGACTAGCCCACCGCGTAAGCGGTGGGTGCGCTCACCTAGAAATTCCGAGCGCCAGCGGCGCGACATCATACTCGACGTTTCGGGTGGCGCAGAGCCTGCCCTGAGCGAAGTCGAATGGGCCTTCAGGCCTGCATCAAGATCACTTTTAGGATGGGGCTTTAGCCCCTGAGGTCATCAGACGAAGGCCGATGCTAAGTCGCTTTTCTTCATTCGTCATTCGTCCTATCCGCTCTTATCCGCCTTAATCCGCGGTTAAGCTCTTGCTTTTGCTCTTCTAGCTACTGACTACTGCTTCCTATCCATCGCCTCATTCGCCAACCGATCCGCATCTTTGTTCTGCGCCCGCATCACATGGCGGATCTCAAAGTGCTCCAACTTGCGGATCAACCCGCGCGCGCGATCGTACAACTCCTTCAGATCCGGACTCTTCACCTTATATTCGCCGCGGATCTGCTTCACGATCAGCTCTGAATCGCTCACCGCCTTGAGTCGCGGATGCCCATGCTCCACCGCATATTCCAGCGCCGCGAGCAATCCCGAGTACTCCGCAAAATTATTCGTGCGATGCCCCAGGTAAACACTCAGCTCCGCGATCGTCTCGCCCTTCGCATCCTGAATGTGGACCCCGTATCCCGCAGGCCCCGGATTTCCACGCGCACCTCCATCAACGTGCGCGACGATTGCATCTTGCGCAGCGCGTGCGGGTTGCGTCTCAGGCTCTGCGCCAAATAATGATTGTGTTCCTGTGTTTTTTTTAAACGAAGAATTGCGAATCGGCATGAGCGCAGTTTAGCATCCGCCTCCGCACGATACCGCCAACGTCAGCGCCCGACGCATTCACGTACAATCGACAATCCCATGTTGACCAAAGAAATGCTGAGCAAAGACACAGTCAACTTCATCGGACTCTGCGCCGGAGCCATGACCACCATCTCGTTCCTGCCGCAATTGATGGCCACCTATCGCAGCAAATCAGCAAGAGGAATGTCTTACGGATATCTCCTGACATTCTCGTTCGGCGTCATCTTGTGGTTGATCTACGGAATTTTCCTGAAAGCGCCGCCTGTCATCCTCACCAATGCAGTGACATTGGGCTTACTAATACTGATCACTATGTTGAAGGTCAGGTACAAAACGTAAAAGCCTTATCCGTGAAATTCCGTGGCAATCTCTTGCCGAGTCTTTTGGGCGATACCACAACAATTCACGGCTGAATGCTGAATGCTAAGTGCTGAATGCTGAATGCTGCTTTTCCGTGAAATCCGCGGTAAGCCTTTGCACTCGCCTATCGCATCCAACCACCCATGCCCAGCTTTGGCAGAATCCTGATCTCGATAGGCCTCATCATCACCGCCGCAGGACTCGTCGTCCTCTTCCTCAACAGGTTCAATGTTCCCATGGGACACTTGCCCGGCGACATCACCTTCACTGGCAAGAACGTCACAGTCTACTTTCCCATCGTCACCTGCATCGTTATTAGTATCGTGCTCTCGGTAATCTTCTGGATCCTCAACCGCCGCTGACTCTCACTTCACCGGCGTCAATAGGAATGCACTTCCATTGTTGCCGTTGTGAATGCCTTCGCCCACGATCTGCCCGGAATCGTTAATGCCATTTGCCGAGAGCAACACCCATCCCGCAACATCCCCAGGTCCTCCACCGTGTCCTGCTGGGCCACAGGTTGCGGTGTGGCGTTGGATTCGGCGTCGATGTTGGACTTGGGGCCGGGCTCACTGATGCGTTTGTTTTTGTTAACCTTCCATCGACTGATCGCGACACAACAATTTCGAATTGTCATCCTGAGCGCCTTTTTTCTGGCGCGTAAGGATCTTGCGCTTAGCGGCAGTACAGCTCCCGGCAGCAACCGTGTTTGTCCAAACGCGCCATAGGCGCGAAATATCTATAGCTCCACACATCTAGACAGACCCAAGCCCAAGCGGGGCGACACTGGCTTAGCATCGAACTCGGGCTGTTGCATGCTCGGGTGGCACAGAGCCTGCCCTGTTCGGGTGGCATAGAACCTGCCCCTAAGCGAAGTCGAAGGACAGTGCCGTTGATCTTGTTGATCTTCCATCGACGGATTGCGATGCGACAATTTCGAATTGTCATCCTGAGCGCCTTGTTTCTGGCGCGTGAGGATCTTGCGCCTAGCAGTACACATCTGGCTGGCACGAACCCAGATCTATCCCAACATTAAGCGCATCTTCGCTGCGGGGGCAATTCACACATCGTCCCGGCGCTTGTAGCCCCCATTCTTCCCGTGTAAATCCGTTCCATCCGTGCAATCCGTGGTAAGGTTTTGCTTTGTCTGAACAAAACCAACTCGGCCTCTTCTTCCGTCCCGAAGCCACTGCCCGGCGCGTCTGGACAGTCCGCGACCTCGTCAGCACCGTGCGCACCGCAGTCGAGCGCGAGTACACAGACATCTACGTGGAAGGCGAGATCTCCAACTACCGCCCCGCTGAATCCGGACATCTCTATTTCACTTTGAAGGACGGCGACGCCCAACTCCGCATCGTGATGTTCCGTACTCAGGCGCGACTGTTGCGATTCAAACCCGCCAACGGAATGCAGATCATCGCTCGCGGACGCGTCACCATCTACGAAGCTCGCGGCGAACTCCAGCTCTCAGCCGAATATCTGGAACCAAAAGGTGCGGGCGCGCTTCAGGTCGCATTCGAACAATTGAAAGCCAAACTTGCCGAAGAAGGACTCTTCGCCTCAACCCGCAAGCGCCCCATGCCCGCGATGCCGCAGCGTATCGGCATCGTCACTTCGCCGCGTGGTGCCGCTGTTCAGGACATGCTCAACATCCTCAAGCGCCGACACGAAGGTGTTCACGTTCTCATCTTTCCCGCGCAAGTGCAGGGCGAAGGCGCAGCGCTGGAAGTCAGCGCGGGCATTCGATATTTCAACAGCGCAGCCGCAAAGAAAATCGGCGCAGTGGACATCATCATCATCGCCCGCGGCGGAGGCTCCGTCGAAGACCTCTGGGCCTTCAACAATGAAGGACTCGCCCGCACCATCGCCGCCTCGGAGATTCCCGTCATCTCCGCCGTCGGACACGAGACCGATTTCACTATCGCCGATTTCGTCGCTGACCTCCGCGCTCCCACTCCCTCCGCCGCCGCCGAGTTGGTCATCGAATCCAAGCACCAGATCACCGAACGTGTCGCCGGATTGCAGCAGCGCATCGCTCGCGCCGCCAGATATCGTTTACTCGTCGCGCGCGGCCGCGTGTCCGACCTCACCCGGCACGCCGCCTTTGCGCGCATCACCGACCTGCTCAATCGCCGACAACAACGCCTCGACGAACTCACTTACCGCCTCGCCGGAGCAGAATCCGCCACGCTTCAGAGACTGCGTTCTCGAATAGCTCTGGCCACCTCACGTATCCGCGCGCACGATCTTCGCCGAGTCCTCGCCGGATTCCGCCGCCAAGTCGAATCCACCTCAGGACGCCTCACCAACCTCGCCTATCAACACATCGCACAACAACGCGCCCGCGCCAACCACGCCACCGCCCAACTCACCGCGCTCTCTCCGCTCAACATCCTCGAACGGGGATACGCCCTAGTCTTCGACGCCACCGGGAAGTTAGTGAAAGACGCCTCGCAACTCCACCCCGGCGACGAAATCTCCACCCGCCTCGCCCACGGCACCTTCACCGCAAACGTGAAATCGACCAAGTAGTGTTTTTTCTACATCCCGAAGCGAAGCGAGGGAGCCCTAGTAATGGCACGATCGCGGCATGTGTAGGCCCTCTTCGTGTATCTGCAATCTGAACGCAAGAGCCACTCCTATTTCGAATTGTCATCCTGAGCGCTTTTTTCTGGCGCGAAGGATCTTGCGCTTAGCACTCTGCAACCTGCTTGCACGAACCACTGTCATCCCGACCGAAGCGCAGCGAAGTGGAGGGACCTCGCCCTGGATTTTGCATTTGCCTCATCCGTGTCGTCCGTGAAATCCGTGGCAAGCTTTTGCCTTAAGCCTGAATTCCTTGTGTCCTTTGTGCCACCTTCGTGCCCTTTGTGTTTTCAGGCTTGAGGCTCGCGACTAACAAGTGGCACCCTCGCCTCTCCTGACTACCGACTACTTGCTACTGGCTACTGCTTGCTTGAGGCCCGCGCCCCAACTCGAAATGACAGCTGACAGCCCGCACCCTTTATAATCCCTGCCATGTCTACTCTCGCTAACCGCGTCGCCCTCGTCACCGGCGCCTCACAAGGAATCGGACGCGCATGCGCACTTGTCCTCGCACAGTCCGGCGCAACGGTCGCTTGCGCCGCGCGCAACGAAGAAAAACTCGCGCAGGTTGTCGCCGAGATCACTTCTGCCGGCGGCAAAGCCGCAGCCTTCAAGATGGACGTCGCCAATGAAGACGAAGTAAAGTCCGCCTGCAAAGCCGCCATCGCGCAATTCGGCAAAATCGACATCCTCGTCAACAACGCCGGCATCACCAAGGACACGCTCGTCATGCGCATGAAACGCGCCGACTGGGACTCCGTCCTCAACACCAACCTCACCGGCCCGTATCTCTGCATCCAGCAAGTGATCGGCTCCATGCTCAAACAGCGTTGGGGACGGATCATCAACATCTCCTCCATCTTCGGACAGATGGGACAAGTCGGCCAGGCCAACTACGCCGCCTCCAAAGCCGGACTCATCGGACTCACCATGGCAATGGCCCGCGAAGTCGCATCGCGCAACATCACCGTGAATGCCGTCGCCCCCGGTTGGATCGAGACCGCAATGACGCAAGACTTGAATCCGGAAATGCGTGAAGCCGTCATCAAGATTATCCCGCTCGGCCGCCCCGGCACTGACATCGAAGTCGCCAACGCCGTGAAGTTCCTCGCCTCAGACGACGCCAGCTACATCACCGGCCAGGTCCTCGGCGTAAACGGCGGCATGTTGATGGGATAACGCTCTCGTTTGGTGGTTTGTTCATCTTCCGTCGAATCATTGCTAGACAATAATTTCGAATTGTCATCCTGAGCGCCTTCTTTCTGGCGCGTAAGGATCTTGCGCTTGGCAGTACACATCTGCTGGCGCAAGCCCAACTTTCTGCCGACCTGAGCGTATCTCTACAATCAACCCGCACTGACCCGGCATCGGTCCGAAGGACGGAATTATTTAACCCAGCACGTAAGTGCTGGGTTGGCGATGCCATACCAGCGAGTCCCGTAGGGACGGCACAAAAAAGGCCAGCATCATTTCGATGCTGGCCTTCATTCGCTTTATTTATTAACGCTTGGTCGCCGACATCGAAATCGCAGCATCAACGTCGTCGCTCAACTGTTTGATTGCGCGATCACCATCCTCCGGGGTGCGTAGAGCGCTACCACCCTTGCCTATCCCGCCGCCGGGGCCACCCATCGCCCGTACCGACGATGTCAGTTCTTCAAGCCGTCTATCCAGCTTCTGCTTGTCTGCTGGATCTATTTTGG
>JAOAPL010000049.1 GCA_025462925.1 Acidobacteriaceae bacterium | reverse complement strand
GATTGACTAAGGGACAGGGAATTTGACGGGATCGATCCAGGCTGTACAACACGTGCGCCGAATGAGGGGCGGAGCGCAGTCGCACTTGATGCGCTGCGAAGACGGCCACTTCTACGTGGTGAAATTTCAGAACAATCCGCAGCATCTGCGGGTTCTGGCGAATGAATTGCTTGCTACACGGTTGGCGGAGGCGGTGGGGTTGCCGGTACCGGTGACGAAAGTGGTGCGAGTGAGCGACTGGCTGATTTCGCATACGCCGGAATTGAAGATGCAATTGAGCGGATCGGCTTCAGCGAGTAGTCCGGCGTGCAAACCGGGTTTTCAGTTTGGGGCGCGCTTTGTAGTGGATCCGATGGAGGGGCAGGTTTTTGACTATCTGCCCGAATCGATGCTGGAGCGAGTTCGCAACATCGAAGACTTTGCGGGAATGCTGTGCATCGATAAATGGACGTGCAACTCCAACGGACGACAGGCAGTGTTTTGGAAAAAGATCCGCGAACGGAAGTACACGGCGACGTTCATCGACCAGGGATACTGTTTTAATGCGGGAGAATGGTCATTCCCGGATTCGCCGCTGCGTGGCGTTTACGCGCGGAACGAAGTGTATCGCGAGATCACGGGGTGGGATTCGTTTGAGCCGTGGCTGACGAAGATCGAGCAGATGAGTACCGAGGCGATTGGGAATTGCGCTGAAGGGATTCCGCCGGAATGGTACGGCGATTGGGACGAACTGGAACGATTGATCGAACAACTGGTCAGACGACGGGCGAGGGTGAGGGAACTGATTGCGGCGTTCAGGACGTCATCACGCGAACCGTTTCCGAAGTGGACCGAGGCGCGAGTCGCAGTGATGTGACCTTGATGTGGCCGGGATGTGGCATCGATGTGATCGGGGGATGTGACTGGGAGATGAATGGCTGAGTTGAAACAATGCGAGTTCTTCCTACTGCGATATGTTCCGGACGCGGTGAAGGACGAGTTTGTCAATATCGGCGTGGTGCTGATGGGGCCGGGCGCTAATGAATCCCGCTATGCAGACCTGCGATTCACGAAGGATTGGGCTCGAGTGCGATGTGTGGACCCGGCCGCGGACATCGAGATGCTGGAGGCGATGGAGGCCGAGATACGCGGGCAGCTCGCTTCGTCGGGGGAAGGGAAACGCGAGAGCATCCTGAAGAAGCTGGACGACTCGTTTTCGAACCTGGTGCAGGTGTCGGGCACGAAGGCGTGTTTGACGGAGAGTCCGCAGGCAGAGATCGAGAGCCTAGCGAAATTGTATTTGGAATCCAGCCGCAGAGAAAAACGTGGCCGAGATGCCGGCGCAAGGACGAGAATCGCGGGGCGCATGAAGGCTGCGTTCGAAGAAGCAGGAGTGTGGGACCTTATGTGGAAGAAGGTTTCCGTCGCAAAGTACACGGAGACTGGCGATCCGCTGAAGATCGATTGCGGATATAAGCCGAATGGGGTGGTGCGGCTGTTTCATGCTCTCTCGTTGGCGACGGATGTGGATTCGGCGAAGGTGCTGGCGTATAGCTATCCGCGATTGCAAGAGGGGATACTGCGGAAAGAGAACGCCAAGGCGGAGCTGACGGCAATCCTGGAAGACAAGCTTGATAAGTCCGACGAGCAAATCGGTTTCGCGATGGAAATCCTGGAGAAGAGTTTGATCAAGACGGCGAGCGTCGCCGAGATGGCAAAGATCGCAGAGACGGCGCGGCGGGAAATGAGAGTTTGAGACAGTAGTTAGTAGTCAGTAGTCGGGGAAACTGAACTAGATCGTTACTCGAAATAATCTATGACAATTAAAGAGGCTGTTCGCGGTGCATTGCACCGTGTGGCAGGCACAAAGGTGCCTGCCTTTTTTATTGACGCAATCAGGGCTTCGCGATCGAGAAGCGCGGGCGTTGTGGAGCAGAAACGGCGGACGGTTGCGTTGCCGTCGGCACTCACATACACACCCCGCGCGGATGCATTGCCCAAGCCAACGCCGGCGAACCTGCGGAAATTTGCGGAGACTCCGGTGGCGCGGAAGGCAATCAACACGATCAAAGACAGGATCGCGGGCATGCGCTGGCGGGTGCAGCCGAAGAATGGGCGAGCGATTGCAGATGTTCCTGATGGAGCCAATCGGGTGCAGATCCTGACCGACAACCTGGATTCTCCGAACAACGACGACAGCTTCCGATCATTGGCTGAGCAGGTGTTGGAGGACGTGATCGTAGGCGGATTCGGCGCGGTCGAGGTGCAACATTCGGGAAATGATGCGCGGCCGCTGGATCTTTGGCCGGTGGACGGCGCGACGATCCGAATGCGCGGGGATTGGGATGGACGTCCCGATTCGCCGCGATATGCGCAGGCGACGGGACGGATCGGAAAAGATGCGGCCATTGTGCTGAACGACGATGAACTGATGTATATCCGACTGAATCCGAGAACGCACACACCATTCGGATTAGGCAGACTGGAAGTGGCGTTCGAGACAATCAATGCGTTTCTGGGAGCGAATCGTTATGCGGCGCGGCTGGCCAGCAATTCGGTGGTGCAGTACGCGTTGTGGTTGCAGGACCTGACGCCGACGCATCACGAGCGGCTGATCCGGTGGTGGCAAGACGATATCGAGGGGACAGGACGAGTGCCGATCTTGTCCGTCGAAAAAAAACCGGAGGTGCTGCGGTTTGCGGGAGGGACCGATGCCGACCTGCGACTGGGATGGCAGGAGTTTTTGCTGAGGATCATCGCAGATGCATTCGATTTGCCGGCGTTCTCGTTGGGCATTGAGCGTGATGTGAACCGTTCGACGGCGGACATCGCCGGACAGTTGGCGTTCCGGAATGCGATTGTGCCGACGGCACGGCTCTTTGCCGAGCACGTCACGCGGGATGCGATCGGCAAGAAACTCGGATGGCATGATCTGGAATTTGTATTCACCGATGTGGACGCACGCGATGAGAGGGAAGAGGCGGAGATACAGGAGATCCTGTTGCGCAATGGTGTGTTGAGCGTGAACGAGGTGCGAAGGATGCGGGGATTGCCGGAAGTGAAAGCGTGAGGTCAGTCGTGCCTGGCGGGACTCGGGTTCATTTAGGACGCTAACCCGGCACTGACGTGCCGGGCTACTTTCATTCGCCCTTCGGCTGTAAAACCCCGCCCTAGCAAGCTAGGACGGGGCACCCGTGCGAATCGGGATGGTCGGAATATCAGGAGAACAAATTGGAGATTGATGCGTTGTCGGTGGAGATGCCGCAGGTGCGAGGTCGTAATCATGCTCATCCGAACAGGGTGCCATTTCGCGGAGTGCTGTCGACCGTGGATCTGAGCAGTGATCGTCCGCCGGCGGGAGCGCGGGGACATCGAGTAGTGCTGACGAGGTCAGCGGCGGAGCATGCGCTGCCGTCGCTGATCGGAATGGCGCTGGATCACACCCCGGCGCTCGATGGCCATGATGCGCGGCGAAAAGTCGGCATCATCACGAGCGCGGAGATCGAAGGCAGTGAGCTGGCGGTATCGGGATATATCTTCGGGCGGGATTTTCCCGAGCTGGTGAAGGAGATGCGCGGAAAGCGTGGACGCCTGGGAATGTCATACGAATTGGCCGACGCAAGAGTGCGGGATGTACGCAGTCCAGTGTGGATGCTGGATGAGGTGACTTTTACCGGTGCGGCAATTCTGTTACGGGGAAAAGCGGCATACGGAAATACGTGGATCGAAGTAGAAGCAGAGGGAGCCATGAGCAAGAAGAAAGCTATAGGAGAGCAATCAGCAATGGACCACAACCAGGAACTTTTGACGGTCACGCAAAGAATGGCTAGCGCGGCCGAAGCATTGAGCGAGAGCATTGCGCGATTGAACGCGCAGCACGAAGACTTGAGCGCGAAGGTCGAGCGCATCGTGGCAGCGGTGGAAGATGAGCAGCCCGAATCGGCAACGCTGCGGGCACGAGTGGCGGAGTTGGAATCGGCGAATTCGGAGTTGAAGGAACAGATCAGCGCCGGAACTCGCACACAGAGTGCGCGCAAGACGCTGCCTCCCATCGTAGCGGCGCTGCTGGCGAAGAGCGGCGTTGAAGTAGGAGATGCGATGGATGCTGCGGCCCTGGATGCGGCGATGTCGCCGCTGAGCATCGAGCAGAGGATCGCGGTTAAGGCGCAGATGGCGAAGGCGGGGTTGATCGGGTAAAAGCAAAAGCTTAACCGCGGATAAAAGAAGGACAAAAACAGATAAGGCAGAAGCTGGGCGGAAGTTGTGACATCAGCTATCCAAGAGTGACTTCGCGTGTTGGACGCGCGCGACTGCTTCTTCAGGGGTATCGGCGACGGCGGAGAGGTGTCCCATTTTTCTGCCGGGCTTGGGAATCTGTTTTTCGTAGAGGTGAAGGCGAACGCCAGGAACTGAGAGGGCAGCGTCGAATTTGGGATGCTGATGCTTGAGCCAGACATCGCCCAGCAAGTTGATGATGGCAGCCGGTTTCAGGATTTCGACTGAGCCTAACGGAAGATTGCAAACTGCGCGGACGGCTTGCTCGAACTGACTAGTGGCGCAGGCACGTTCGCTGGAGTGATAGCTGTTGTGGGGACGGGGGGCGAGCTCATTAATAAAGAGCTCGCCATTTTTCTGCACAAACATCTCGACTGTGACCAGGCCCACGATATTGAGGGCCTCGGCGATCTGCCTGGCGATGGTAGTGGCTTGCTCTGCGAGTGCGCGCGGGATAGGTGCGGGAATGACCGACCAATCGAGGATGCGCTTTTCATGATGGTTGAGCGCTGGGGAGTAGACGGATATCTCTCCATTGGGATTGCGAGCGGCGAGCACTGAAATCTCCTGGGCGATTTCAACTGCCTTTTCTACGACACAAACTTCAGCGCCGAGATAGAGCCAGGCTTTGTGGGCGTCGGTGGGACTGTGAAGCACGGCCTGGCCGCGTCCGTCATATCCGCCTTCGGCGGCTTTGAGGAAGCAGTCACCGCCTTGCGCGATCTCGGCGGCAGCACGTTCGAGTTCGGCGGCGGTGTTCACGACTCGATAGGGGCCTATGGGAAAACCTTGCTTCGCAAGCCATTCTTTCTGGCGAGCGCGGTGCTGGATGATCTCAAGCACGCGAGCGTCGGGGCGAACGGGAGCGTGTTCGGCGGCAGCGCGCATGGCGGCGAGGCCGACTTTTTCGATCTCGATGGTGACGACGTCGCAACCGCGGGCGAGATCGGCGGCGGCTTCGGCGTCGTCGAGGGGCGCGGCGAAGCAGCTATCGACGACGAAGCGCGCGGGGCACGAGGGATCGGGATCCAAGACCTGGACGCGGTATCCGAGCGAACGAGCGGCCATGGCGGTCATGCGGCCTAGTTGTCCTCCGCCGAGGATGCCGATGGTGCTGCCGGGAAGAATGACAGTCTTTGAAGTCGAACCCGACATCACGGGAGCTCCTGCTTGAGGACTTCCTGTTGGCGGGCGTTGCGCCAGGCCCTGAGGCGTTCACGCAATGCGCGATCGTGTAGAGCGAGGATTGAAGCGGCGAGAAGCGCAGCATTCGCTGCGCCGGGCTTGCCGATGGCGAGTGTGCCGACGGGAACGCCTTTGGGCATTTGCACGATGGAGAGAAGTGAATCGAGTCCGGTCAATTGGGTCGCCGGGATCGGAACGCCGAGGACAGGGAGCATCGTCTTAGCGGCGACCATGCCGGGCAAGTGAGCGGCGCCTCCGGCGGCGGCGATGATGACCTGGAGTCCGCGCGATTCGGCGGTCTCAGCGTATTTGAACATCCAGTCAGGAGTGCGATGGGCGGAGACGACCTTCGATTCAAAAGGAACATTGAATTCGCGGAGAAGCTCGACGGCGGGCTGTAGATGCTCGTAATCGCGCTTGCTGCCCATGATCACGCCGACTAGCGGAGCTTTTGCGGATGTCGCACGCTTTTTTTTCTGCATTGCACTCCACTTTACGTCGCGTGACTGCACGCGGGTTTCTGAACAAACGATTCTACCAACAGATTGCTGGACCTGACCTAGCGATGGGCAGGGAACGCAGGCTGAGGGGAGAAAGATCTGCCTCGGAGCGGAGCTCACGGCAGCAAACAGTTGTTAATTCGAAAGGAAAAAGATGACAGCACAATTCATTGACCTTGCCGCTGCCGCAGACTTCATGGGACCAGGCGCGGTGGAGGTAAGTCGTTACCAAACAGAGATCACGGACCTGGTGCGTCGCCGGGGAGTCTTCGGGCAGCGCATCAAGCAGTCGCCGGCGACGGGACATCCGTCGAGATTCTTCGAGCAGACGGACATCGCGGCACTTTCAGCGTCAAGCGCGTTCGTTGATCCGCGAAACATCTCGCCGGCAGTGGCTTCGCCATCGCGCGTGGAGCGCAGCGTCCCGTTGAAGGCGCTGGTATCCCAAATCAACTACTCCATGTTCGACCTTGAAGTGGGCGCGCAGCAGAGCCAGTTCGCCTACCTGCAAGCGAAAGATCTCACCGATGCAGTGGAAGGGCTTCTGCGCACGCATGACAAGGCATTGTGGAATGGCAATGACACGTCACTGAGCACGCCGACGACAAACCAATACTACGGCGCGGCCACGCAGATCAACGATGGCGGCAACCTGGCGACGATTGGAGCGGGGCAGAGCATCGTGGATGGGCTGAAGAGCACCATTGCACAGATGGTGGCGAATACGTCATTTGAAGTCCGTCCTTCTGCGATCTATGCAAACCCAGTGTTGCTCGACTTGATCGACCGCGAGTTGAAGGCGGCATTCAACGTGGTGCTTTCGACCACGGAAGTTGCGGGCGGTATTCGCGTGAAGACGCTCTCGACACAAGCCGGCGACCTGCCGCTCATCCCCGAATGGACGCTGGGGTACACGGGCACTCCGGGCAGCGGGACAGCGGTATTGCCGGCGTACATCGTTTCCGAAGAGATGATCGAGTACCACTGGCTGACTGATCCGAATCCGCGAGTGTTCCAACTGGGACTCTCAGGATCTCTGGCCAACCAGCACGTGGTGGTGAAGTTTGGCGGCGTTGTCGTGAAGGGCGCGAGCTATGCGCATTTCAAGGTGAATGTCGACCGGTAGTTGATGGGAAAAAGTGCGGGCCGCCGTCAGGCCGTGAATCGATGGCGGCGGTCTGTTTTGTTTTGCGAGCGTTTCAAGCAGGAGCCAGATGAATTATTTGTTGCCTTCAGAGTACGAACAGTTCGGTTTGGAAACCAGCACGCCGGAAGCGTGGGCAGGAGCAGCGTCGGTGTTGATCGATGCGCATTGCCGGAGAGCGTCATTAGCAGTGATGCAGTATGTGGAGCGGCTACGCGTGAGTCGCGATCGGAATGTTGTCCACCTGACCTTCCTCCCGCTTTGCCCGTTGGATCCGGCGACGAACCCCATCATTTCCATTAAGGGACGTTACGCAATGCCGCGTCGCGGCGAACTTCAGGGCGACATGACCCATGACGTCGCTCGCGCATTCTCGCTTCCAGGCACCTGGGCGAGCATCGATCCTACGGGGATCGATTTCGACGCGAACACGGGCGAGTTGACGCTGCCGGCGAATCCACTGGGGCTGACCTACAACGAAGTGGAGATCACTTACACGGCAGGACTCGCGGAAATTCCGGACGAGGTCAAGTTTTCCTGCGTGCAGATCGTGAAAAATGCCCAGGCCACGCCTGCGTTGAACGTGCGCGTGGGGCGATTGGACACGATGAGGCTGGACTATTTTGCGGATTCGTTGGTGGATCCGTCGGTGCGGAAGATGCTGGCGCCATACGTGGCGCAGAGGATGGGCTAATGGCAGGCGACCAGAATCTGGTACAGACATCGCGAGGATTGGTGGCGGTGCGGGCGGCGGAAGCCCTGTTGCGCACACTGGGCGGATGCACAGTTTGGGTGAGAGTGCCGATTGGCCTTTCGACACCGAATGATGCGGCTCAGTTGGGGCTGGCAGCGAGCGGGACAGAAGACATTGCGCTTTCACCCGTTGTTGCCCGTCATGCGCGCAATAGCAAGGGCAGCTTGAAAAAACTTGAGCTGCTCATCTCGGCCGCAAGCCTGGCGCAGGCAAAAGAAATAAACGACGCAAACAGCGCGGAAGAGTTTTTCGATTCTGCGCTAGGGGTAGTTTATTCCGGGAAGTTGTTGCGGGTGGAAAGTGTGTTGGTGGATGAATTTGGCGGAGTGCCATACCTGTACCGCGTATCGGTGAGCGAGTAATCATGCAGAACATCAAAGATTCATTTTTCATTGCTATCCGTGACCGACTCGCGACATTGAACCCGCAACGTACGGTGTTGATCCAAGGGGCGAGCCGTCCGGCGATCCTGGTGATCGAGAACGAGATCTCGGCTGCTGCGCCGCGAGAGGCAGACGTGTTTTATCTGCATTGGGGGCTGTCGGCAGCTGCGTCGGGTACGGAACGACTGGAAAAGCCGCTGATCAAAATCAGTTGCGAAGTCTTCTATCTCACGCTGGGGAGCGACGACCTGAGCAGCCAGGACCGCGGTCGCGCGCTCGCGACACTGGATCGCGAACTGCTGTCCATAACTCTTCCAGCGAGGTCGGCATTGAAGGAGTTCACGCAATCGCCGGCGCAAGATCTTGGAGCGACAGTGTTTTGGACAAGACCGGTGCTGGGGGAGATCGTCCAGGACGGCCGCCGATTGATGCGAACCGCGAAACTGGACGCTTTCAGTTTTGCCGAGGTGAATCTCTGATGACGGTCCTGTA
>JAOAPL010000035.1 GCA_025462925.1 Acidobacteriaceae bacterium | reverse complement strand
AAACGCGGATTGCCGCGCCGCCAGTCGTCGGGCGCAAGATCATCGATGCTGCGAAACCGGCCCCCTAAAAATCCGCGACCCAGCGGACTGTAAGCCACCAGTGCGATACCGAGTTCACGCAACACCTGCAACAGACCGTCTTCGGGCTCACGACTGAATAACGAGTATTCCGTTTGGACCGCGGCGATCGGATGAACCTTGTGGGCCCGGCGCACCGTGTCCGGAGAAGCCTCTGAGAGTCCGAGGTGGCGTACTTTCCCGGCGCGCACCAACTCCGCCATAGCTCCTACGGTGTCTTCGATCGGCACCCTCGGATCGACGCGATGCAGGTAGTAAAGATCGATCTGCTCCACGCCAAGCCGTTGCAGCGAATTGTCGCAAGCGCGGCGAGCGTTTTCCGGGGTGCCATCGACACCGCGGTCCTGCACGGGCGAGTCCGTAACAATACCGAACTTCGTGGCAAGAACGACACGGTCCCGCCGCCCGAGTAGCGCTTTGCCTACCTTGATTTCAGAGTCGCCGTAGATATTTGCGCTATCGAGAAAGTTGAGGCCCAGGTCGAGCGCGCGATGAATCAGTTCAATCGCCTTGACGTCGTCTTGCACGCTGCTCGTGTACACATTGGCGATGCCAATGCTCATGCAGCCTAGCCCAATCGCAGATACCTGCTGTCCGCTGTTACCGAGTCGTCTCTGTTCCATCGCAACGCGCTCCGAGTCTAAATTTGTCAAGATACATTGCATTGGATGCGTCGTGTTGTGGATGGACTCCGCCTGTGGATATCCGAGTAAGCAATGGGTGCGTGGTTGCTCGGCATGAAAAGTGATCGCCGGGACTGATTCAATCTCCTCATCAGTGCCCGTTGAAAATCCTGAGCCCTACGTACAGAAGCATCACGTTGTTTAGCGAGTGCATGATGATGGTGTTGAAGGTGGAGCCTGTGCGTACCCGGACGTATCCAGCGACGACCGCGAAGATGAACACGTAGGGAGCCACGACCAACGAGCCGTGCATCAAGGCGAAAAGCGTGGCCATTGCGTAAATCGCACCGTGCACATTCAAACGCGTCCGCAACCATGAGAGCAGAACTCCGCGGAAAAATACTTCTTCGAAGATCGGAACAATCAAGCAGCCACGCAGTATCGCTATGATCCAGGCCGGTGTCGGTTGTCCTTGAAGCCGTTTCGCGTCTGTTGCGAAGGCTGTGATCTGCGTTGCGACTTGAGAAACGCTTCCGAAGATCGACCCGAGGCAGAAATAGAACAATACGATGGCAACGACAGATGCGATCCAAATCCCCACACTGGCGATTGCGTGTTGAGCACCCGATGGTCGTAATGCGATTGGTGGCTCTGTGACGGGGTAAAACCGTAGGCAAAAGGTGATCAGAAGCACCATATAGACCTGCAAGGTCACGATCTGTGGGACGGTTGTCCCCCAACCGCTGCCAAGTAATCGGTGGAATACGAAGTAGCCAACTGTTCCGACGCCTGCAGCGGCAAGGACGCTGCCACCGAACGCTATCAAGAGTTTCTTGCCCCCGACGAGTTGCTCAACTTTATCTGGAGTGGATGTGGTCATGGTTCACCTCTGTACTGCTGTATTGCGTTGTTTGGAAAGCGAGAATCCAGCGGCAATCATCCAGACAAAGCCGGGAAAGCGCGTCAGCGGAATCAACGGAAGCAACTTGGCGTTTAAGATCTCGAACCAACTAAGTTCGCCAGCGACAGCTACAACCAGACCGAGAATGACGATCCACTTCGGCAAAAGCTTATAGAGGCCAGCCGTTACCGAGACTCCCGCTGCGAGCAGTCCGAAAAACACTGAATAGCCCGGACCTCCAAGACCAAACGAGACGCGATACAAGGCCTGAAGCAGGTTTGCGTCTTGCGATATGCCTGGATATGTCATCGCCCACAAGAAGCAGGAAGAGATAACCAGTCCCATTGCAGTGGCCAACCCACCAAAAAGCGCGATGTCTGCTCCGGCGGCTCTGACGCCTAGAGACTTCAGCCGCGCCACCATCGACATCGTGAAGATGCCAAGCGGTACCGCAGAGCCAAATTGGAGAAAGGCGCACAGCAAGATTCCTCCTTGTCTCTGAGAAAAGAAGGCGACCATCTCATTTACACTCGCCGTTGGTCCGGGGAAATATGGCATTACGCCAAGAGCCGTGACAGGCATAAGACCGGCAAAAAAGAGCACTACGAAGACTGTCGCTACGATCCCTGAGTTTGGGCCTCGAAAGCGGGCTGCGGTGTTTTGAATAGGTTCGTTCATTGCATTTCTCCTTGATCCCTTGCAATAATCGTTACATGATGTAATGATTATTGCAAGTCATTGTTCACAAATGTCAAAATCAGATATGGCACAAGGCGAACATCCTAGAAAAAATTCGGCAGCTTTTCTTCTAGCGCAGCTCGGCGCATATGCATCCGGCCAGTTTGCAAAGCGCTTGGAGCCGCTCGGATTTACACCGGCGCACGCTGGCATCGTCCGGATCATTGCCGCAGCCCCGGGGCTTTCTCAACAAGAACTTGCAGCAAAGTTGGGCATGTATGCGAGTCGGGTAGTCGCCGTTATCGACGACTTGGAAGAGCGGGGCCTGATTGAGCGGCGACCGTCAAACTCGGACCGCCGTCTCTATGCGCTACACCTCACAAAGTCCGGAAAAGATCAGCTTTCAGCAATTGGGATGATTGCTCGAGAACATGGACGGGATCTACTGGATGGATTATCTGATGAGGAGCGGTCGACCCTAACGGAGCTGCTTGAACGTGTGGCAAAGAAGAAGGGACTGCAGGAAGGGGTCCATCCAGGTTACAGAAACATCCCAGACGATACCAGCAAGAAAAACATTCGCGGCAAAAGCCGTTAGACCTAACGAGAAGTGGCGCATGTTTCACTTCGTCTCACCTTCAATGTCGGCATAGCTGAAGTGATCTGCCGGGACTCGCCCAATGGTTTGGGTTACTCTCGAATGACGGGCCACTCGGAAGTAATGCACTTGTCTCTGTAACGGGCTATTCGAAGGGAGTGCTGCCTTCAATCGGATTTCGCCCGCAGCACTGAATCCAGTAATCCCGGATACTGTTTCTTTAGCGCCCCACGATTCAAGGAATTGATCTGGTTCTTGCCTTCGCGATGAGTAAGGACTATCCCCGAATCCCTGAGCACCTTGAAGTGATGAGAAAGTGACGACTTTGGGATTTCGATCTCGAAGGATCCACAGGATTTCTCGCCCTCCGAATCTAGCACCCGCACAATCTTCAGTCGCAATGGATCGGCCAAAGCGGCCAACACCTCCGATAAGGTCGTCAGCTTCTTCGGGCTTTTTAATCTGGGCACAGTTCGATTTTACTCGAACTATTTTGAATCCGCCTATCGGAGCGGTGAATCTGTGCAACTGTTCGATATTTGTCGAACTACTAATGCACGGTAGTGTACGGGCGTTGAGGAAATATCTCAGGAGAATGATGATGTCAAAAAATAGCAAACCACTCATTACCGTCGTGGGCGCGCTGAGCAAGCAAGGTCGCAGTGCCGCGCACACGCTGCTGCAAAGCGGGCGCTACCGCGTACGCGCCCTCACCCGCCGAGTCGACTCCCCTGAGGCGCAAAGCCTGGCGCGACAAGGCGCGGAGCTCATGACCGTGCCGCTTGAGGTGGGACACAAAAAAGAGTTCGTGAATGCATTTCGGGGCTCACAGGGCGTGTTTCTGATGACGCCGGCCATCTTGCCACCAGCGACACACGAGACGGAACTTGGCAAGCAGCAAGCGGATGCCGCCGTTGAAGCAGGTGTACAGCACATCGTTTTCAGCAGCCTGGAAAACGTGGACAAAATTACCGGAGGTAAGAAGTTTGCACCGCACTTCACCGACAAAGCCAAAGTTGAGGAGTACATTCGCACGCTGCCTCTCACCAGCTCGTTTATCTACTTGGCGTTTTATTACACCAATCTGCTCGAATATTACCCACCGCGCATGGATGGCGACACATCGGTGTTCCCCATTTACTTGCCTGAAGACTTCCGCGCGCCGTTTGTCGATCCGCTGACCGCGACGGGCCCGGCGGTTTTGGAGGTCTTCTCCAATCCCGACAAGTACGCTGGCAAGTCTTTGCCGGTGATCGGCGATATCATCTCGCCTCATGAGATGGTGGAGATCTTTATACGTGTCACCGGGAAAAGGGCCGCATACAGCTCAGCGTTCACACGCGAGGGGCTGCTCCACCACTTCCCTGCGTTTGGCGCCAACGAGCTGTTCGTGCGCGAGCTTTTGGGGATGGCGGAGTATGCGGTGGAGTACGGCTACTTCCGCAACGACCGCGATCTGCTGTGGAGCCGGCAAGTGAACCCGAGCAGTGTCGGTTGGGAGCAGTTCCTGCGCACGACCGAGTGGCAGGGGCAAGCGCAATCTTTCGGCGTCTGAGCCACCTTCGCGTGGCATGACCTGGCGCGCGGCTGCACACATCGCACTTCATGAATACGGACCCGCGGAGTATTGAAGATCGAGGAGATTGAAGTTCGCGAATCTGGCGCGAATGAAGTGCGCATCAAGGTAGCCGCCATCGGAATGAACTTTGCCGAGGTGATGTGGAGGCTTTTACGTGGAACGATTCAATCAGCGTGACTGGGATGGACTTCGCGAACTAATCACGGCCGACGCTCGGCTGCGCGTGGCGGACCGGTTCGCCGGACGACTCGCCGATTCACCATACTTTGGCAACTATGAGCGCTGGAGCCTTCCGTGGCGAATGGCCGTTGGCGAAGTGGACGGCGAAATGGGAGTCATCACGCTGCGCCGGGACGCTGAGGGATGGACGCCACATTCTTTCGTTCGTTTCGAGGTAGCAAACCACCCCATCGTGCGAGTTGTAGACTACGCGCACTGTCCGTGGATTCTAGCGGCGACCACCTCAGTTGTTATCGGCTAACTCTGCTGAATGATCTGCCTCGTTTCGCATTTCACACGAGAATTCACGTCGCATGCAAGGAGCCGTGACGAAAACATTTAGAATCTCCCGGAGGCTCATTGAAATCCGATGGGCTTGATGTTTGTATTAGGTGGGGGTACCAGAGCATGGGCTCTGATGGTTTAGCAGTCTGGGCGGCGGTTTCTGAATCGTCGCTTTCCGATTCATCGATTTATAGGTATGAGGCTCTCCTGCGAGCTTCAAGTGCGATAGCGACATGTCGGGATGGTGAAAGGGTCGTCCAAAGGTTTGC
>JAOAPL010000399.1 GCA_025462925.1 Acidobacteriaceae bacterium | reverse complement strand
CAGGCGGTTTGAAACGGACCATCTGGATCTTTGGCAAGTCCACGGGATGGGCTTTGATAATGACCCGGACTTGTTTATCCGTCCCGGGGGCGCGGCCGAAGCGCTGACGCAGGCAAAGAAATCCGGCAAGGTCCGATATGTCGGTTTCACCGGTCACAAAGATCCCGGTGTCCACCTGAGGATGATTGAGACAGGGTTTCCGTTCGATTCAGTGCAGATGCCCTTGAATCCCTTCGACGCAAACTACCATAGCTTTGCGGCGGGGGTGCTTCCTGAGTTGAACAAGCGCGGTATCGCCGCCCTGGGTATGAAGCCCATCAGCGGACATGGAGAGCCGGTCAAAAAGGGCGTGCTCACTGCGGAAGAGGCCCTACGCTATGCCATGAGTCTTCCCGTGACCACGACCATCACCGGTATGGACAGCCTTGACGTGGTGCGCCAAGCGTTACGAATCGGGCAGAATTTTCAGCCGATGCAGCCCGCCGAAATGCAGGCGCTACGCGATCGGTGCAAGCAGTATGCCGCCGATGGCCGATTCGAACTGTACAAGCTGTCGCTCAGGTTCGATAACCCGGAAGCGCGCATCGCTCACGGATTTCCGCTGGATACTCAGCAAGTGGAAGTGAAAGAGATGTTAGGGTCGTCGGAAAACACCGGCTCAGCGTTCCCGAAGCAGCAATGAGGCTGAGGTTGTGAAAATGAAAGCTCGATTTGACCAAACCCGCCGGACATTTTTGAAGTCAGCGGCTGTGATCGGAGCGGCTTCGATGGTGCCCCCGGAAAATGTTTTCGGTCAGACGAAGACGTCGGGCCAGGTTCCCAAGCGGCCATTAGGACGTACCGGCCTGCAGGTTTCGATCATCGGCGTGGGCGGATATCACCTCGGCTCGACGAAGAGCGACAAGGAAGTGAACGAGATTGTCAGCAAAGCTGTCGACAACGGCATCAACTTTTTCGACAACTGCTGGGAGTATCACGACGGCCTGAGCGAAGAACGAATGGGGAAAGCTCTTCGCGGCAAACGCGATCAGGTGATCCTAATGACGAAGGTCTGCACGCATGGGCGGGACCGCAATGTCGCGATGAAGATGCTGGAGGAATCGCTGAATCGCCTGGAGACGGACCACGTAGATCTGTGGCAGATCCATGAAGTGATTTACGACAATGATCCCGACCTGATCTTCGCCCGGAACGGAGCTGCTGAAGCTCTGCTCCAAGCCAAACAACAGGGCAAAACTCGTTACATCGGATTTACCGGCCACAAGAACCCGTCCATCCATTTGAAAATGCTGCAACACGATTTCCCCTTCGACACAGTGCAGATGCCGCTGAACTGCTTTGACGCAAGTTTTCGCAGCTTTGAACAGCAGGTACTGCCCGAGGTGAACCGGCGGGGTATGGCGGCGCTCGGGATGAAGAGCTTGGGCGGCAGCGGTGAGATGGTGAGGCATGGAGCTATCACGCCCGAGCAGGGACTGCGCTATGCGATGAGCCTTCCCGTCGCGGTCACAATCAGCGGAATGGAATCACTCGTTGTGTTGGAACAAAATCTGGCAGTTGCCCGCAGCTTTTCGCCCATGACTCAGGCCGAAATGCAGGCACTTCGGGACGTCTCCCGTACGTATGCGGCTGATGGTCGTTACGAATTGTTCAAGACGACGAAAAAGTACGACGGCAACGTAGGACGACAACAGCACGACTTCCCACCAGTAGAGCAATTGCCTGTCTAAGCGCGGAATGCTATCACAGGCGGTCATCGCGGGTGGCGGAGTACCGTATTTAACTCGGCAGCTGCATGGCTTCCAAACTGCGCATCACTTCGGCGTCCGTGGTTGCCCAGGGGAGATGCTGATTCGCATGGCTGTGCGTCCTTTCCACACAGTGCCACCGCACCAACAGGTTCCCTCTGCTTGTATGGCTGTCCATTCCCGCTTGCTCACCGGCCTGCTAGTTAGTGCCGCGCTGCTCCTGGCCTGCGCGCTGGAGGCGGAACAAATCCCCGTACGTCATAAGGAAGGTACGGTCCACGGATTTCTTGTACTGCGCACCCAGGAAGGCAAGCAGCTGGCTGCCGGAGACCTCATTCAGGTGGTCCGCGGAGACCGGCTTATATCCGAATTAGTCTTTCACTTCAAAGACGGCTCGGTCGATGACGAAGTTACCGTGTTTTCGCAACGGGGTAACTTCCGTCTCCTCAGCGACCACCACGTGCAGAAGGGCCCGTCGTTCCCGCATCCGATGGACGTCTCGATTGATGCTTCAACCGGCGATGTCCAGGTACGGTCAACCGAAGATGGAAAAGAAAAAGTTGAGACCGAGCACCTCGACCTCCCGCCGGATCTGGCGAACGGGATGATCCTCACTATCCTGAAGAACATCAGCCCCGATACACCGGAGACGAAACTGTCCTACGTTGTGACCACGCCAAAGCCGCGCCTGGTGAAACTCGCGATCACACCCCAGGGCGAGGACACGCTGACAACCGCTGGTTCACCTCATCGAGCAACGCAGTATGTCTTGAAGGTGGAGCTTGGCGGCATAGCCGGAGTGGTAGCGCCGCTCATCGGCAAGCAGCCGCAGGACTTGCGCGTGTGGGTCCTCGGCGGGAAAGCTCCGGCATTCGTGAGAATGGAGGGACCGCTATTTGAGAGCGGTCCGATCTGGAGAATCGAGCTGACGAGCCCGGTGTGGCAGAAATCGCGACACTCCCAGGATTAGACATCGCGGTACTCCCGGAACCAGGTCTGCTAGATGCAATTCGGGGAACACCATCCAGTGCGTGTCCAATGTGGCTAAGCAGCTTCGAGCTTCTTGCTTTTGAGACAATCTTCGACCGCTTTCAAGAGCGCGTCGGGGCCATCAGAGCCAGCGATGGTCAGATCCACGATGAATCTTGGCATGTCCAAATCCGATTCGGTCACACCAATAATGCCGGCTTTGGGATTGGCCTCGCGAAACATCTGCATTACTTCTTTTACGAAGCTGTCTTGCATGGTGTGACACAGGATCATTAGGTCAAAGCGTGCATTCATCAGAGCCATGAAAGCGGCAGCTTGTCCGAACGGAGTGGCTACCTCATAACCGGATTGCTCCAGCACCCGGGCGCGGAGAGAAGAGAGTTCGTGATTGTTGCTTAACGTGAGAATTCTTGCTGAGGGCATACCGATTGGGATGCATTACGAGTCGCGCCCGTTGATGCGCCAAGTCGAGCTGTAGTGCGCATTGGAATGCATTGCTAACGGGCTGCGGTCTCCTTCAAAAATGCTTCCAAGTGGGTCTTCCACACTTCAGCCGAAGTGTGGGTGCCATGTCCGTGAGTGTTGGGGCCGGCGGGGACGAGGATCGCGCGTCCGTGCGGGACTTCTTTGATCGACGATTCCAAGATGCCGAGTTCGGGTGGATTGATGAGGTCGTCAGCGAAGTTGATGGCGAGCAGCGGCGCTTGGATCGTTGAAAGCTTCGGATGCGGATCGTATCCGAGCGAGGAATCCAGCGCGTAAGCGATATCGTTGCCGTCTTCTCCGTGAGTGAGCAGGGCGACCTGATCCATATATTTGTCGGCAGCGGCAGCGGTGGGATATTGCCGCTGGCGTTCGGGAGGATTGCTGCCCACGAGCGCCAGGATCTGGGTAGCGATAGCTGTCCCACGCGGCTGTTTCTTATAGTCTCCGCCGGCGTATTCGGGATCGAGGGTGATGGCGTCGTGCGCGGTCTTGCGCCACATGCGGTTGCGTCCGGCGATCTCAACGGGAAGACAGGCGAGCGGCATGGTGCCGTCCATGATGCGCGGATAATCTTCTGCCCACATCCATGCGTGCATGCAGCCCATCGACATTCCCATGACTAGGCGCAGGTGCTGGATGTTCAAGTGGTCGGTGATGAGCTGGTGCTGAGCACGGACCATGTCGGCATAGCGATAGCGCGGGAAGCGGGCGTGGAGGCCGTCGCTGGGCTTGCTGGATTTTCCGTGTCCGATGCTGTCCGGGATGATGATGAAGTATTTGGTGGAATCGAGAAGCTGTCCGGGATTGAAGAGCACGGCTGCGAACCGGTCATTAAGAAACTGCTCGCTGCTGCCGCCGGTGGAATGCAATATCAGGATGGCGTTGGTGACCTTTCCCTGCGCGTCGCGTTGAGGCTCGCCAAGTGTGCGGTAATGCAGGCGAAGCTCAGGGAGTTTTTCTCCGCTGGTAAATGCGAAGTCTTTGATGATGTAGTCGCCTTCCTTGGGTGTTGGATAGTTCGCGGCGAAGGCGAGTGAACAGAGGAGCGCAAGAGGCAGGAGAAGCAATTTGGTTTTCATTTGGGCACCCGCAGTTTACGCCTGTCTTAATCCAGGTACTAAGACAAAAAATAGGATCAACGCACGTAGAACAACGTACCTGAAGCTAAGTACTATCGAAGGATTGAACCTGGCCCGCAGCTTAGCCACGTTCATCTTCCAAAAAAATAGGAGCCCTACGCATATGCACTTTCGAACGCTTCTTAGTTTCAGAACGGGGCTATTTGCCGCAATCGCTTCAGCGCTCGTGATCTTACCTGTCACAGGACAAGGGCAAGTTACTCGTCAAATAAGCAGTTCAGGAACAACTTCACTTCAAAATACGCCAACGCAGGCTACCGGCGTACAAAACTTGGAATTTGATCCAGCAATCGCCGGAGGCGACTCAGACCACCTTCAGAACAGCGATGGCTCCGACGACACCACTCTCACTCACATCAATCGCAGTATCGCTCCCGGCCATGGTCGCGGACAATCCGTTGCTCCCCAGAACAAGAACAAATCCAACCCGCAACAGATCAACTCCTTTGATGGCCTGAATTTCTTCAACCAGCGATTTGCCAACAGCGGTAACCAATTCTCAGTGGTGCCGCCGGACCAGGCACTCTGCGTCGGCAACGGTTACGTTCTGGAATCGGTCAATGACGTGATCAACGTTTACAGCCCCGACGGAACCTCATTGCTGGGCACGGAAGACCTGAACACATTCTATGGATATCCTGCGGCCATCAATCGGAGCACCGGGGCCTATGGCGCCTCCATCACCGATCCTACCTGCCACTTTGACGCTGCCACTCAGCGTTTCTTCCATGTAGTGCTCACTTTGGATCGCGTGAGAACCACTTCCGCATTGAGCGGTTCGAACCACCTGGACATTGCCGTAAGCAACACTGCCAATCCGCTGGGCACATGGACTATCTACAAGGTTCCTGTGCAAGACGACGGAACCGCTGGCACTCCGGACCACAACTGCACTTTCCGCCAGCGTATCAATGGCGTGATCACCACTGTTCATGGCCCATGTCTGGGTGACTATCCTCACATTGGCATGGACGCAAACGGGCTCTATATCAGCACCAACGAATTCAGCTTCTTCGGCTCAGGATTCCACGGCGCCCAGATCTATGCCCTCTCAAAGCAGGCCCTGGCTGCTGGCGCAGCGAATGTCAACCTGGTGCAGTTTGATACCGCGGCCTTGAGCACGGCGCCCTATGGGGTACCCGGATTCACCACGTGGCCGGCACTCTCGCCGGGAACAAATTCTTTCAACACTGACAACGGCGGCACTGAGTTCCTGCTCAGTTCCCTGGCTGTGTTCACAAATGACGGCGTCTTCAACCAACTCGTGAATTGGAACCTGTCCAACACGCAGTCGCTTGCTTCCACCACGCCGGCTGTAGTCCTCAATGCTTCTCTTGTTGATGTTCAAACCTATGCAGTGCCCCCGGATTCACTACAAAAGGCCGGCGACTTCCCATTAGGTCAATGCCTTGAAGACAGCACATGCTGGCGTAACTTCGTAGCCACAGGTGGACCGTTCACGGAGCACGAGACCGAACTGCCGAGCAATGATTCGCGCGTGCAGCAGGTTTCCTACGCCAACGGCAAGCTCTGGGCTGCTCTGGATACCGATGTAGTCGTCAATGGAGGCGACCAGGCGGGCGCAGCATACTTTGTGCTTCAGCCGCAAGGCGCGCCTTCAAAGATGAAGACCAGCGTGGTGAAGCAAGGAGTAGTGGCGCTACAAGGACAGAATGTGAATTATCCGGCCATCGCGGTTACGTCGAGCGGACGGGGCGCGATGGGCTTCACTGTTGTGGGGAATGATAATTATCCGAGCGCTGGATATACATCGCTGGACGCAATTGCAGGCGCTGGAGACATTCACATTGCTGCGGCGGGAGCGGGGCCGGATGATGGGTTTTCCGCCTATCCTCAGCTTACTGCGCCAAGTCCGCGTCGTCCGCGATGGGGAGATTACGGCGCTGCGGCTGTGGATGGCGACACCATCTGGTTGGCAAGCGAATACACTGCGCAGACCTGTAACCTGTCTCAGTTTATCGCGACGAACTTTACGTGTGGCGGAACACGCGGCGCCTTCGGCAACTGGGCCACGCGCATCACTCACGTCACCACAAAGTAATTCACTGCACGAGACAACACTGCAACAGCATTTTTCATATGGGCCGAAGAAATTCGGCCCATATTTTTTCTGGGATATTCTTATCGACGATTGCCAAGCGTAGCCTTTGTGCCGGTGTCAGTTAGGAATGCGGTGCGCTCGAGTGGCGCAGTTTACGCCTGCGAGGGGGAAAGAGTGCAACAAAAATCCCGGATCACGAAATACATAATCGGAGCGCGCTAGTCGTCTAAATCTAAGGTAACCGAACAATGCTTATTGCTTGAGGAAAGGAGCCAGCCGGGAGAGGAGAACCGAGTCGGGTAAGCGCGCCAGTAGATGCGTTGATGCCGAAAACCGAGAGGCTATTGAAGGATGATTCCGCGACGAACAAAAATTGTCCCGAGCTATCGATCGCGAGTACAGATGGATTCCCCTCGGGCAAAGGGGAGCCGCTCATGGGAGTTAAAGCACCTGTCGTGGAATCGACAGTAAAAGCAGAAATTGTAGCGTCACCCGTGTTGCCGACATACAAGAATTTACCGGAAAGATCCAGTACAACGCTTTGAGGTATGAATCCAACCGCGAAAGGCGAACCGGCAACGGACGTCAAGGCACCTGTGGTGCCGTCAATCTTCACTGCGGCGACTTTCTTGGCATTTGACAGAGAGGAATATAGAAACTTACCTGTACTGTCAATCACGATGCCGTAGGGCTGACTGAATATAAGTGTACCAAAGGGCGACCCGGGGATGGCTGTGAGCGCACCCGTAGCGCTTATCGAATATACAGAGAATTCGCCCGAGGAATCCGAGTGGTTTGCTGCATAAAGAAAGCTGCTGGACGGATTCACGACGAACTGAATCGGCTGATTGGAATTGTGGACGGGTGAACCCGTCAAAGTTAATGATCCGTCAGTATTGATCGCAAAAGTTACTGTGTCCCCCTGCGAATTCGCGAAGAAGAGAAATCTCCCGCGGGGGTCAATGGTTAATGGACCACCGTTTCCGGCATTCGGAAATCCGAAAGGAGAGCCGTTGATTTCGGCGAGGGCGCCATTTGCGGCATTGATTGAATAAGCACGTACTTTGCCAACGTTAAAATCGGAAATATATAGAAAGTGGCCTGCCGGGTCAGCCTTCATATCAACTATATTCGGCGGGGCTGGGGTAGAGGTCGGAGCACTCACGAGTCCGGTGCTGGCGTTAACAGAAAAGGTCAATATCTGTCCGTTCGCTGCAACGTATACCGCTTCAATAATGGCAGCGGGAGTACCGGCCGGAGGTACGCTGATAGGCGGACTACTTGAAGAACCACCCCCACAAGATACAAGAGAGAGCGATGAAAATACGCAGATCAGCACTCTGCTCACAATGTACATGACTTCGTTAAGCTTTTGGGTTGGCCTGCAGACATTCATGTTCATGTTTTTGATAGAGAAAGGTGAGCCTCTGATTAACATTACCAGAGTACCATTTGTGATGAAAATACTTTTCCGAAGCAAAACGCGGATAAAGTGACAATGGCGCTCGCACACCATTACGGCTTGAGATTTAGATTTTTTCTTGCGAGTTCTACGCCTCTTGCTTTAGCAAGTTTTGTTTTCATGTTGTTGGTCCTCTCGTTCTGGATTGACGCGACACTCTACTCCAGCCTTCAACTCCGGACAGAGCAACCGGGCCATCTCACAGTTCTGGTTTGCTGATGTCGCAAGTCGGCATGGAGGCTTCGGAGTTGCCTTCCTGTAGCATTGCTCATCAGCAAGTCACTTCTCGTCATGATGATCAAGATCGATACTACGAACGCCATCAGAATCATCATTGCCCATCATTCGCCTGTGACGCGTTTCGGCCTGCGCCAATTGCTGGTTTCGTCAACAACAAAAGTAATCTCAGAAGCGGCAGATGCGCATGCAGCTTGGATGAGCGCGCAACTCACTTCAGCAAGTATCTTGATATTGGAATTTGAGATCCCAGGCGGCGTGTGGGCACTTCTGCAAAACCTGGGCAACAAGAAACCGTGTGTAAGGACGATTCTGCTGGCTGACAAGATGTCGGCAAAACAAGTGCGGCAAGCGATCGAGTCAGGAGTTCGCGGCATATTGAACTCCGACAGCCCACCAGAGCTGATCGCAAAGGGTGTGCGCACCGTTGTCAACGGGCAATTATGGCTGCAGCGAGAACAATTGACTGACCTGTTTTCGTCAAAAGCAAAGGCGACAACCGCTCACCAAGACGAGCCGACAAAGTATTTCCTGACTGTGCGGCAATCAGAATTGGTCGAACTGATCGCCCGTGGATATTGCAACCGAGAGATCGCGCTGAATCTGAACCTCTCCGAACAGACGGTGAAACAGCATCTGAACCACATCTTCCATAAGCTTGGACTCAGAAGCCGATTGGAATTGGCTACGTTGGCATTCCATGATCGGATATCCGCGCCTGCTGAGTTGCGCAAAGCAGCCAAAGCCGCGTAAAACACCATCCCATTCCAAATCCACTCGCTGCTATCTGTCCGCTGCCAGCATAGAACTTTGGTTCTATAACCTTGGTTTTAAGACAACAATGTTGGATTCGTCCGCTAAAGGAATGATGCACACTGCATCCACTTTGCGGACGGAGGTTGGCTCCGACCGAACAAACCCAAGGAAAAGGAGTTAACTTATGAAACGATTCACAACGGTAACGCTCTTTGTATTTTTCGTCGCATGCTTTGCGACAACAGCAGGGTGGGCACAAAACGCCCACTTCATCAGTGCCAGCTCCTCGCTAAGCGCCGGCTCCGACCCTGACGATCTCGTCGTGTCGTTTAAGGAGGCCGGGCTAGGCAACGATGTAACCATCGCCTACGAGGCCACGGCGGACGGCACCGCAACCTACGCTTGCATTAATGGCGGCGGTAACCACCCCTCGGCCAGCAATAAGGAAACCGCTCATGGGCCGGTCACTGCAAAGGGAACTTTCAGTTCCGGCAAGAACGGCTCCATCAGCGCAATGCTTAAGGGTGAAGAGCCGGATCGCGGTAATTTCTCCTGCCCTGGTGGCCAGTCGCTGGTGCTGGGCAGTGTCAGCTACACCAACGTAAAAATCACCGATACCAATAACTCCATAGCTGAGAGTTTGCTTGACGTGGTCAAGACTTTCTGCGATGTCAATAACCTGACCAAGGCCACGGTCGCGAACTGCGTGGTAGAGACCGAGCAGTAGAACGGGCCATCCGTACGTTCACCTACTCATTGCTTTGCGATGAGTAGGTGAACGTTAGGCTGGATCTTCAAACTTCAAAGGATGGGGCACCCTCAATCGCCTAGGGCACCCGCCAAGAAATCCCCGACGTTAGCTGTGCCCGTTCGGCTTTGGTTGCGGCAGGCTACCCTTTGGGCTCCCGCTGTTTTGGAGCTTCAACTACTGCTGTGAAGCGTTCAATCGGACCACCTCTCCCGAGTCCAACTGGTACTCAGCCTCAAAGACGGTCAGCTTGCCTTGCTCTACAAAATGGCGCAGGACTTCGCTGTTTGCGAGCACGTCTTTTGCGCTTTGGTGAACGTTGTCCTTGATCGCCACTTCCACCAGCGCATCGCCGTTGGCCGATTTTGCCGCCTGCAAGACCGCCGGATCGATCTTGTCGACGATGGCTTGCAGGTTCGATGTTGGCATCTTTTCTCGCGAGCATGCGGCGGTCACGGCCCCACATTTCGTGTGGCCCATTACCACGAGGACGCTGCTGCCGAGATGTTCCACCGCGTACTCGATGCTACCCACGCCGATAGCGTCGGCGATATTTCCCGCGGAGCGCACGACAAATAGGTCGCCCAGACTCTTATCGAACAAAATCTCAGGGGCAACACGACTGTCAGAGCAAGCGAGCACCACTGCTTCCGGGTGCTGGTCTTTTGCGACACTGTTGCGGAGCGCAACCAGTTGGCGGGCCTTCGGCTTACCAGCAATATATCGCTTGTTCCCGTCCATCAGATCGGCCCAAATCTCGCTGGCCGAGCGCGGCTGATGATCTGTGCGCGCATGTTGCTGGGGTTGTTGTACCGGAGCGGTCGAAGGCTGCTGCGCAGCCCCCGAAAAAACGAATAAAACCAGAATCGTACAACTCAGGAGAGCGCGTTTCATACCTGCTCCTTTACACGGAAAAGCCTGCGCAAATGCCGGCGGGAAGACTTTGTTGTGACAACTGGAAAAATGGATGGGGCTTCAAGCAAAACGGGATGCCCAGACGCACGGCTCACGTGCACTTCTATAGAGAGTTGCTCCGCATTAGGTTGACTTTGCCCCAGCGTGGGTGAGCGATGCGGTGCGCTCGAGTTTGTCCCATGCGAAAGAGCGGCCGTCGAAGGCGCGCTTCAGAGTCCTGAACAAGACCAGCGAGAACAATTGGCGATAGGCGAAGCGTTGCAGCCAGACCTGGCTGAGCAGCCATTTGTCGAGCGGCGAGCGGCCTTGTGCGCGTTCCAGTGCAAACGCAATGAGAGATGCTACGAAATCTATGACCAGGAATAGGGCGAAGAACAACACCAGTTTCTGGAAGCTGGCAGAGCTGGCGGTGTCCGGATGGAAGTGGCGGTCGACCAGATAATTCAGCGTGCCGAAGATGAACATCAGGTCGATGAACGGCGAGACCAGCGGCAACAGTATCTGGAAGATCAAGATATTAGGCAGCGCGATCCAGCCGAGGGTTCCACCTCGCCAGAATGCGCCGCGGTGTTTCCACACCGATTGCAAAATGCCGAATGACCAGCGGAAACGTTGTCGCATGAGTCCGCTTGCGGTCATGGGCGCTTCTGTATACGCGAGCGCGCGATCTTCGTAATGGACTCTGTATCCGGCCTGTAATAGAGACATGGTGAGATCGGCGTCTTCGGCGACCGTGTCGAACGGATATCCACCGGCATCGCGCACGGCAGATGTCCGCCATGCACCGATGGCGCCGGGCACTACGCTCACGGCGCCGATGGTGTTGAGCGCGCGTCGCTCGAAATTCTGGCTGGTGATGTATTCAAGGGCCTGCCATCTCGTCCACACGTTGATGCGGTTGCCGACTTTGGCATTGCCCGCGATGGCCCCCACCTCAGCGTCCCTGAAGTGGGCGACGAGATATGAGATCGCATTCGGCGCGATGTAGGTGTCAGCGTCAATGGCTACGAAGATCTCTTCGTTCACGTGTTGCAGCGCGAAGTTTGCAGCGGCGGCCTTGCCGGAATTCGGCTTGGTCAAGACTATTAATTTTCCTTCGGCAATCTCTTTAGCGAAAACGTTCCGCGCGAGTTCGTAAGTCTTGTCAGTGGAGCCGTCGTCCACCATGACAACTTTTAGATTGGGATAGTCCGAGGCCAACACGGAACGCAGCGTCCGCTCAATGACTTTCTCTTCATTGAATGCAGGCACAACGACGGCGACCGTGGGACGATAGGCATCGGCGCCGGGGAGAAGTTCAGGAGTGTAACTGCGCACGCGATCAACGATGGCGGCGATGCCGACGAACAGGAGGCGCCCGGTCATGAGGAAATCGCCGATGAAAAAGATGGCGACGATGCCTTGGTTCACGAGCCAGAAAAGAAAGAAGCCCATGCGGTCAACACTTGCACTGAGCTGTTCGTTCGACGGAACGGGTGGCATGACTTCGGCGCGGGTCTTGCCGATGAGCTCCGAGACGGGTACGACTTGATAGCCGCGGTCCCGGAGCGCGTGAATGATCAACGGCAGAGCGCGGACTGTGGCCGCGCGGTTTCCGCCACCGTCGTGCAGCAGGATGATGTGCCGTTCGACGTGATCGATCTTCCCTTTATCCAATTGAGCGAGGACGCTGGCGGTGATCTCCTGCGGACTTAGATTTTCATGCCAATCGTTAGGGTCGATCTTATTGCCGACCGTGATGTATCCGCGGTCCTGCACGACTTCGAGCGGGCGGACCTGGTCGGCTGTATCCGGCTCTTCGTCGACTGAGTAAGGCGGGCGGAAGTAAATTGGCTTGACGCCGAGTTCGCTGGCTAGAAATCTCTCCGTGAGATTCAGCTCTATCTCCATGTAACGGCGTCCGACGCTGCTCACATCAGGATGGGTGAAGGTGTGGTTGCCGATCTCGTGGCCTTCGTTGTAGATGCGCCGCGTGAGACTGGAAAACTTGTCTGCCTGAATGCCGATCAAGAAGAAGGTGGCTTTAACGTTTTCCGCTTTGAGGACATCGAGCATCTGCGGCGTGAATTGCGGATCGGGGCCATCGTCAAAAGTAATAGCGACCTTGTTGGGCGCGGCGCCATAGAGGGCGATACGGTACGGAGTGGGCAGAGACTTCATGTGCTCGCTGGTGATGAGCCCAGTCTCGGATTGGACTGTTCCTATGGTGCGCTCGCCGGGCTGTGGCTTCTGCTCAATGCGCATGACCTCACCGTGGGCTTCGAAATCGACGTCCTGACCAGGAGGAACCGCGCGGAGTTTTGTTGCGAGATCGGGCAGGCTGGGAGCGTCCCAGATGTTCCATAGAGAGCGATCTTCGGAACCGAGACGCCACAATGCAAAGGTATCGATGCCAAGCTGGTTGGCCGCGCGCATTTCATTCACCGCGGAGATGGCGTCAAGGAACCAGATGTCGTGGTGCAGCCTGTCTTCTTCCATGAAGGCGAAATGCGGATTGAGAGTGTCGCCATCGAGTTCGACATCGACTTCCGATTCTTTCGCGGCCAGCCACGCTTCCTGCACGGAGACAGTAGTTGCATTCACAACTTTCTGCTGCCGGCCCTTTCCTGTGGTGCTCCAGTCATATCCGTAGTTGCCGATCGCGCACATGATCTTGTCGCGCGGGATGTCCTTCAGAGCCTTGCGCAGGTTGCTGACAAACCATTCCTGACTGGCGATGGCACCGGGGCCTCCACCGGACTGATGCTCGTCATAGTTCATCAAAACTAGTGAATCGGCATGACTGGCGAGGAATGCGTAGTCGTAATCTTTGTCGTCGACCGGTACATTGACGTAAAGCTTGAGGCCGCGCGGATGAAAGTCGTCATAGAGTTCCTTAATCAGCGCGCGATATCCGGGCTGCGACTTCAGCGGGATCTCTTCGAAGTCGATGGAGATACCTTTGTAGTTGTCGGACGCCATGAGCGCATTCATCTGCTGGATGAAGCTGCGGCGGGAATCGGCGTTGTTGAGGAAATCGCCGATGTTGGTGAGCCACTCCTTAGTGACTGGCTGGAAGTTGTTGACTAGCGGCACCACCTCAGTCGCCGAGTTTTCTGACTTGAGGAAAGGCATCACCTTGTCGTCAGGTGGGCTGACCTTGCCGTTCTGCAAGATGTCAAAAAGTTTGTTCTCGCTGCTGACAGCCTGCACACGGCCATCTGGACTGAGCACGTGCAACCACTCGGGAAAGAGCAGATCGAGCTGTGGATGGTACTCGCGTAAGGACGAGAAGCTACCAGCGTCCCACTGTACGTAGTAGGCGGCGCGTATCCCTTTTCCGTTGGTTCCGGTCTGCGCATCTGTAGCCTTCTTCGCGGACGGGGCCGCAAGTTTTTTCGCCAGGTTGTGACGGCTGGCCTTCTCCTTCTCCTTCAAGGCGTGGTAAGGACGGCGCTGGTCCGGCAACAGCAGATTGGGCAACGTCTCACTCTTCAAAGTGGAGAAGACGAAGACGATGACCACTAAGGTGATGACGATTCCCAGAACGTCAAGAAACGCGCGCATGCGCTTCCATCGTGTTCGATCAGGATCGTAAAAAACAGGTTTTGACATGGAGGAGTGGTTACTTAATCGTAAGCTGGACGGAGGAACAGGTCAAACGGAGGGCGGTTTCTCGTTTCTAGTTTCTCGTTTCTGGTGCAAAACCCTAAGGAATCTTGCTGTTTGATGCCGGGACTGGAGGAAATCGAGAACCCTGCCCTTATACTCACAACCGTGCGCGAACTGATCCGAAAATATCGATGGAGCTTCCTACTGGCCACTATAGCCGGTATCGGCTTGCGCCTGCTGTTCATCCTTAAGTTCCCCAACATCAATGGCGACTCGCTCATTTATGCCGATATCGCAAACAACTGGTTGCACCATGGAACGTTTGCACTGACGGAATTGGGCATACCCGTTCCGACTCTGATCCGATTGCCGGGATATCCCGCGTTCCTGGCCGCCATCTTCTATCTCTTCAGGTCTTCGAGCATGACGCCGGTGCTAATCGCGCAGTTGCTGGTGGATCTGGGTACTTGCTTCATAGTGGCGGCATTGGCTCTGGAACTGTTTTCGGCGCAAGTAGCGCGGACGGCGTTCGTATTGGCAGCTTTGTGTCCCTTTACTGCCAATTACGTTGGCCTGCCTCTGGCGGAGACGCTGTCTATCTTCTTCACGGCTCTGGCGCTGCTTTTGGTGGCAAAAGCGGTGCGCCGCATGGAGGTGGGGCAGTCCTCCGCTCAGATCTGGGTGGGGTGCGGGGTGGCTCTGGGTGCAGGGATTCTGCTGCGGCCGGATGGCGCATTGTTGTTAATCGCAATCGCGGCATATCTCGCCTGGAATTTCGTCAAGACTCCGAACAGAAAGCAGTACATCGCCGCGGCATTGATCGTTTGTAGCGTCTCAGTTGCGCCGCTGGTACCGTGGGCGATCCGCAACTGGAAGGTTTTTCACGTAGTGCAGCCGCTGGCGCCGCGATATGCGAATGCGCCTACCGAGTACGTCGCCAGCGGATTCAACCGATGGACCAAGACCTGGATGGCGGAATACGTATCCGTGGAAGATGTCTTCTGGAAGGTGTCGACGGAGACTCCAGGGGAGGCTATCGATCCGGCAAAATTGCCCTCCCGGGCGTTTGACTCGGCGGAAGAGCGCGAACGAACAGCCGAGTTGATCGCGGAATTGAATCGAACCCAAACCCTTGATCCCGATGCCGACGCGAAATTCGCGGAGCTCGCCCGCGAGCGCATTCGGCATTCGCCATTGCGATATTACGTTTGGCTTCCAACTTTGCGCATTGCGGACATGTGGCTGCGACCGCGGACGGAGATGCTGCCGATAGAACCGCGCTGGTGGACCTTCGATGATGAGCAGGAGTCCTGGATCGCAATCGCCTATGGTGGGCTGAACCTGTTGCTGGTGGCGGGCGCGGTGGTGGGCTTAGCCAAATTCCGCGATATCCGAATCTACGGATTGCTGCTGGGGTTCGTGCTGCTGCGATCGTTATTCCTGGCGAGCATTGAGAATCCGGAGCCGCGATACACACTGGAATGTTTTCCTGTGATTCTGGTCATGGTAGCGGCGGCATTGCAATCGGGGTGGGACAGATTCGCGCGGAATCGGGGGAACAGCGCGTGATCAGGGATGATCGCTCATGCGGAATTGCGTCCGGAAATGTTCCGAAAGCAAATTCACGGCATCGCGATTGTTCTTGGGATCGGTCTTGGCCAGATAAGTCATGGCCTCTACCAGCAAACGCTGCCCTTCTACATATCGAGGATCAGATTTGCGCTGTCCTTTTCGGCTCTTGGGGTTTGGTGCGACGGGGATAGTAAAGACTTTCGCCATATGAGGAGTCCATGCGTTCAGGGGGCACTCTCTGAGACGCGATGTTACTCCTAATCGTTGCTTGTAGAAGGAATTTTGTTTCTTACTACTTTGGGACTATTGCGGCTTCACTACCTTCGTCTTGCTGGTGGTTCTAAGCTTGAAGACATCGTCGGGCAATTTTTGATTGAGCTTGATATTTGAATAGCTTGCGATGCGATAGTCGCCGCTGGGTTCGATGGCCTGCTGCTTCAATGAGACATCACGCGTGGTGTCGAGCCAGAGAATGATGCGTTCAAACATGCTGCGGACTTTGGGCGCTTTCGGCACTAATTCCAGCTTGGCCGTGGAAACACCTTCCAGTGTTTCCTGTCCGAGGTACTTCACGTTGAACCGGGTGAGTAAGTCGTGTCCTCGGCTGCCGAAGCCAAGCACGAGAAAACTTTCCACCTCTTCACGGTTCTTTCCGGCTTCGTACTCGGTGACCTGCTCGATGCGGGGTTGATACAAGCGGATCTTGCCGTCAGGGGTAAACAACAATATTTTCTGGTCCGGCTCGGTGATGTCGGCGGCCATCAAGGTGCTGCTGTGATCATGGCGTTGAAAATAGACTTTGCCCTTCTGGACATCAGTCTCATTCACGACTTTTTGGTATTGGTCCCATTGAAAATCAGCTTCTGCCGATTTGAAGCTGGCAGACGCCTTGTCCAGTTGAGCCAAGACCCTTTCCAACTCAGGTGAGGTTTGGGCGGCGGCGGTACTGAGAAGCGCGAGAAACGAGATTGCCGTTACAGCAAGATCGACTGCAAATCTGCGATTCTGTTTCATTTTTCGAACCTCGTGCCGTTAGTGTCGCGCCGCTGGCGCTCGACCATTATTTGACGCTTCCCATCGCTTACGCGGTGGCTAATCCCTTAGCCCGCTACGCGGGCTGGATCAAATCTCTAGGTTCAAAATCAGAGTAAATCTATATCTAGGGCCGGGTGACTCGCACCTTGTATGCGGTCACTTTTCCAGCAGGGTCTACAACGGCCTTGTAATCCACCAGATGGACTTCGCCCGCGATGGGCTCAATCACCCTAAGCAACGCGGCGTCTACGTCCGGCCCACGCTTGCCGCCCACGGCCGCGGCGTCAACCTGGTAGACGAATCCACCTTCTCCATCTGGAATGACTATTACCACGGTTTGATGCGGAACTCTCTCTACAGGTTTGTCTTTGAAATTAATGTAATGAGGAGAAAGGAAGATGAAGGCGAGGATCACCGTGACCATTACGTCATAGTGGAAGCTGCCACGCTCGTAAGTCCAGAGAATGTAGCCGCGGATTGTGCGCCAGACGCGTGACATATCAGGTTGCTGATTTTGCAAGAAGCAATTTGTAAATTGTAGATTACAAATCGCGTTTAGTGATTCTTTCCACGCCCATATATGGCCGCAGTACTTCGGGAACGATCACACTGCCATCCGCCTGCTGGTAGTTTTCGAGGATCGCCAGCCAGGTTCTACCCACGGCCAAGCCGCTGCCGTTGAGAGTATGGACGAGTTCCGTCTTTTTGCCGCCTTCGCGGCGAAACCGGATGTTCGCCCTGCGGGCCTGGAACGACTCGAAATTGGAACACGAAGAAATCTCGCGGAAGAGCTGTTGGCCGGGCAGCCAGACCTCGATGTCATAGGTCTTTGCCGCAGAAAACCCCATGTCGCCGGTGCAAAGAGCCATGCTGCGATAGTGCAGACCCAGCTTCTGCAAGATGGACTCCGCATTGGCGGTCAGTTTTTCGAGTTGCTGATACGAATCCTCGGGCTTGGAAAATTTCACCAATTCGACTTTTTGAAATTGATGCTGACGGATGATTCCGCGCACATCCTTGCCATACGATCCCGCTTCGCTGCGGAAGCAGGGCGTGTATGCGGTGAGGGAAATGGGCAATCGCGCGCCGTCGAGGGTTTCATCGCGATAGAGATTCGTGACCGGGACCTCCGCGGTGGGGATCAGCCACAGGTCAGTGTTCTCGCACTTGAAAAGGTCGCTGCCGAATTTGGGCAGCTGTCCGGTGCCATACATGGAAGCCGAATTCACCATATATGGAGGCAGGACTTCAGTGTATCCATTCTCGCGTGTGTGCTGGTCAAGCATGAAGTTGGCCAGCGCGCGCTCCATCTTTGCGCCGATGTCCCAGTAGACGGCGAAGCGCGCTCCGGCGATCTTGGCCGCGCGTTCGAAGTCGAGAATGCCAAGCTGCTCGCCCAGTTCCCAGTGGGGCTTGGGAGCGAAATCGAATTTGGGTGGAGCACCCCAGCGGCGGACTTCTACGTTGTCCTCTGCGTGTTGTCCAACGGGCACGCTCTCATGCGGAATGTTGGGAATGCCGGCGAGGACGCTTTGCAATTGCGCGTCATAATCCGCTGCGGACTTTTCCAGCGCTTCGATCTCCTCGCGCATGGCCTTGGTCTGCGCGATGAGTTCGGCTGCGTCTCCGCCGGACTTCTTTAGTTTGGCGACCTCTTCGGATGCGCGATTGCGCTGCGCCTTGAGCGTCTCCATCTGGGTGATGACCTGGCGTCGATTCGCGTCGATGCCGGTGAAATCGCGCAGGACTTCGTCGGGATTCATTCCGCGCTGGCGCAGCTTCTCCGCAATCAATGTCAGGTTGTCACGAACGAAGGCGAGATCGA
>JAOAPL010000395.1 GCA_025462925.1 Acidobacteriaceae bacterium | reverse complement strand
GGATCGCCTGGAAGATGAAGTAGGCGATCTGTTTTTCGTGCTGGTGAATATCGCGCGATACCTCTCCCTCGATCCGGAATCGGCCCTGCGCAAGACCAATCTTAAATTCAAGCAACGCTTTCAATATGTCGAGCAAGAACTTAGAAACAAAGGGCGTAGCATCCACGATGCATCGATAGAAGAAATGGAGAGCTTGTGGCAACAGGCAAAACAGAGCCCGGCGCCAACATCGCCGAAAGACTAGGCTCGGCAGAAGACAGACTCACGGTCAGGAGATGCAGCGAGACGTCAGAGTTCGCGGCCTGCGTCGATCTGCAAAAAGAGGTCTGGCAATTCTCTGATATCGATGTCGTCCCCATCCGCATGTTCTCGGTCGCGGACAAGATCGGTGGGCAGGTCTTTGGATGTTACGAAGGCAACTCGCTCATTGGATTCGCGCTGTCGATTCCCGGAACACGGGCCGGCCATCCGTACCTTCATTCACACATGCTGGCGGTGCGGGAGTCATATCGTAATAAGGGCATTGGACGACGACTCAAGCTGGCCCAGCGCGATGACGCAATCTCACGAGGCTTCGAATTGATAGAGTGGACATTCGATCCGCTGGAAATCAAGAACGCCTATCTTAATATCGAAAAGCTTGGGGCCATTGCGCGCCGCTACAACATCAATCAGTACGGATATACTTCTTCGCCATTGCAAGGCGGATTGCCGACCGACCGGCTCGTCGCCGAATGGTGGCTGAAATCGAAACGTGTATCGGCGGTCGTCGATGACGCTGCGCGGCCAGCGTTCACGCCGACTTCCACCATCGAAGTACCCGCACAGATTTACGAATGGAAAGCCTCCGAGAACGACCGCGCCCGGGCTAAAGAAGTCCAGCAGCGTAATCGAGAGAGTTTTCTCGCCGCATTTGCGCAAGGCCAGTCCGTACTCGGATACGAATTAGACAAGCAAGGCAACGGAAAATTCATCCTGGGTAAATGGGATGAGACTTGGTCATACGCGAGCCAATCATGAAAATCGAATCTATCACCATCCGTGAGATTCAAATGCCGCTGGTGCATTTCTTTGAGACCAGTTTTGGCCGAACCACTGGGCGTCGCATCATTCTCGTCACTCTGCGCGGACAGGGAATTACTGCTTGGGGAGAGTGCGTCGCCGGCGAGCATCCTCATTACAGTGAGGAATCCGTAGAAACAGCGTGGTACGCGCTGACCAGTGAATTAGCGCCGGCGGTTATCGGCAAGAAGTTAGAAAGCGCCGCGGAATGCGTTCCATTGATGGCCCAGATTCGCGGAAATCGCATGGCGAAGGCCGCGATCGAGAACGCGTCGTGGGCAGCGGAAGCGGTCGCAAAGCAAGTGCCGCTGTGGAAACTGCTCGGCGGCACAAGAAAAGAGATCGCCTGCGGTGTTTCCATCGGAATCCAGGATTCGCCGGAACAGCTTGAAGAAAAAGTCGCCACTGAACTCGCAGCCGGATATCAGCGGATAAAACTAAAGTGCAAGCCGGGCTGGGATCTGAAAATATTTGAGCGCATCCGCCAACGATGGCCGGAGATCACTCTAAGCTGCGACGCCAACTCCGCGTACACGCTCGCCGATATCGAACACCTGAAGCAGTTCGATCGATTCAATCTGCTGATGATCGAACAACCGCTCTGGCATGATGATTTCTATCTTCATGCGCGTTTGCAAAAGCAAATCAAGACACGCATCTGCCTGGATGAAGCCATTCGCAATGCGCGAGACGCAGAGGCGGCCATTGAACTCGGCTCCTGCGGGATCATCAATATCAAAGTCGGACGCGTCGGCGGATTTTCGGAAGCGATCAAAGTGCACGACGTCTGTCAGAAACAGAACATTCCTGTCTGGTGTGGCGGAATGCTGGAATCTGGCATCGGACGCGCGCACAATGTCGCACTTTCTACACTGCCGAACTTCTCACTCCCGGGTGATGTCTCCGCTTCGAAACGCTACTGGAAGGAGGACATCATCGAGCCCGAAGTCACGGTTTCAAAGCAGGGAACGATTGCCATCTCTGATGCGGTTGGCACTGGATATCATGCGCGCGAGGACTTGATTGAAAAGCTGACGGTACGAAAAGAGACTATCGGTACGGGTGCGATGAGCGCATCCTAAGGACGCTGCTTCACGGCGACTGTCGCGTCCACCTTTTTCAGAAGGTTCACAGCAGCTGCAACGCTCAAGTCCGGCGGAACCGGGCGATAGTCTGTGCCGAACTGCCGCTGTTTGAGCGAGATCGATTTAAAGAAAAAGGCCTGCCCGCTAGCTTCAATGATCAGCTTGTTGATCCGCCACTTGCCAGGCCCTAGAAACTGTTGCTGCAAAAACAACTCCCCGCCTTTATCTATATGGCCCACAATACCCCAGCCAATGTTGATGTCATGCGCTAACGTCGCGTCTAGCCTGAGAATGCGTTGCTCTTGTGAGTCGATCCACAACGTGCCTTCCGTCGCTTTATAAGCAATGGTCTCGCGGGTAGTTGGATGAAATGCCGGATTCGGTTTGAATTTCAGCCGCACTGTGGGCCGGCCATCCATCAGGTCCGTCCCCGCATACTCGTAGAGCAGTGCATCCGGCAGAGCACGCACCATCGACAGGACTTTCTCCTGCTCTTTCTTTTGGTCTTCAAGTCTGCTGCGCTGTTCTTCAGGATTATTCGCCAGCGCCGTCAGCCGCTCGTCATCCGCGGCACGTTCTTGTGGCGTCAACGGCCGTCCATTCAAGCTGATCAGGCGTGCGACGATCCCGTTCTTCGTTTCCACCATGTCCTTGACCTGGGCACCTGACTTGTTCTCCTTGTTCAGCCGGTACATCCAAAAATCAGTTTGCTGCTCGTTGGATTTCAACTCATTGGTGACGGCGTCCTTCACCAACTGACGTGGATCCTGGACCTGTGCCGCGACCCTCTCCCCGCACCAAGTGGCTAGGCCAAGGACTAACGCCGCGCTGAAGACACGAAATTGTGGAGAGAAGGTTTCCCGCATATTGGGTATCGGATATGGTGGATACCATTTTAGACGTGAATACCTACACTGA
>JAOAPL010000391.1 GCA_025462925.1 Acidobacteriaceae bacterium | reverse complement strand
GCAAAGCCGAACCTAGTGCAACGCACCGAGATCCTGGCTCCCAAAGGAACAACGTTTCAGGCTGTAGGAACTGCGATCTCGCCAGACGGCAGCAAGTTGGCATTCGCGACGAGAACTTCAAACGGGGCATCAAAATTGTGGATGCGGCCATTAAATTCTTTGGTTGCGCAGGAGCTTGCGGGGACAGACCGCGCCGCATATCCGTTCTGGTCGCCCGACAGCCGTTTTGTCGGTTTCTTTGCCGATGGGAAGCTTAAGAAGATCGAGGCCTCCGGCGGCGCCGTAATAACTCTGTGCGATGCGCCGACTCCGCGGGGTGGAGCGTGGAGTAACCAAGGCATCATTCTGTTCGCGCCCAACTCCATCGGCGGCTTATTTCAAGTCTCTGAAGACGGCGGCTCCCCCACCGAGGTCTGGACCACGAACAAGGAGGGCAGCGACCGCTTCCCCTGGTTCCTGCCGGACGACAAATCATTCCTGTTTTATTTCGAGAACAAGGGATTGATCGGAAAGGTGTCAAAGCAGCCAAGTGACAAGCTTTCCGGCATTTATGTAATGCGGCTGGGAGATAAGGCACCCAAACTCCTGGTGCAAGGGGATACCGCTGCCGCATATGAGGAAAGCGGCCATATCCTTTACATGCGCGAAGATAATCTCCTGGCGATGAAGTTTGACGCCTCCGCCTTAAACACCGTTGGTTCACCGGTGCCGGTTGCGGAACAGGTGTTCAGTGATGCCAGCCGGCAGGTGGGGGCCTTTACCATCTCGCAGACCGGACAATTGGTGTACTCCACAGATTCTTCCCTGGCCTCTTCAGCGCTGGAATGGTATGACCGATCGGGCAAGAAGTTGGGGACTCTTTCCTCTCCCGCACCCTATTCTGATCCCAGGATTTCACCCAATGGCGAATGGGTTTCGTTCTCCCTGCCAACGGCACAAGGAACAGGCAGAAACATCTGGATTCGAGATTTGAAACGGGGGACGCAATCACGGCTGACATTTGGCGAGGACGAGATTAACCGTAGTGCGAGGTGGTCGCCGGACGGAAAGCGTTTGATCTATTCCTCTACCCAGGGCGTAGCCGTACGGGACGCCTCCGGAGTGGGGTCAGAAGAAATCCTGCCCGACACGCAGCCACTGGATGCACCTACAGACTGGTCGAGGAATGGAAGTGACATCCTTCTGATCCGGGGCTCAGTATCGCCAGCACATACGTTTCTTCATGATCAAGAACAAAAGAAGACGCGAGAACTGGTCCCCGCAAAATTTTTCCAAAACAATACCCAGTTTTCGCCAGACGGCAAATGGGTCCTCTTCCAGGCGACGGATTCGGGCGGGCCGGAGATTTATGTGATGCCCTATCCGGGATTGGACGGAAGATTTCAGATTTCCACCAGTGGCGGCGTCCAACCGCTCTGGCGGAGGGATGGGAAAGAGATCTTTTTCGTGGATACCGAGGGAAGATTGATGAGCGTTGCCATAAAGAGCTTCCAACCCTTCACCGCCGGCAATCCAGAGACTTTGTTCCCTACGCAAATTATCGGGACACGTGGGATTCCTAATCAACTCGATGTCGCACCGGATGGGAAAAAGTTCCTCATCAACTCGCGCACCGATGAAGCCAAAGATGTCCCACTGGTGCTAGTGAACAACTGGGCGGCAGGACTGAAGAAGTAGTTTTTTTTGAGGACATTTCTTAGGCCTCAAAGCGGGACTCTCCGCATCCAATGACGTAAGCACCTGATTTCAGCTACCATGTTTAGATATTGGCTTGAGCGCCTAATGCTGCGTTCAGGCGCGTGAGGACTTAATGAGATTAAGTAAGCGGGCCGTAGTGGCTCTTTCGACAATCGTTTTCCTGATCGCTTCCATTCCTGTCTCCGCGCAGATGGCGGCTAACGCCGTCAATGCCGATAAGGCTGCGGCGCTTCGTCCACCTGCAGGGGCCAAAGTCGCGATCGTGGTATTTGAGGATTTGCAGTGTCCTGATTGCGCCCGCGCAGCCCCGCTGGTGAAGGAAGTTGCGAACGTGGAGAAGGTCCCGGTGGTGCGTCACGATTTTCCTCTGCCGATGCACAACTATTCGCGCCAGGCAGCGATCATCGCCCGCTATTTTGATACCAGATCAAAGAAGCTTGGCGACGAATGGCGTGACTATGTCTTTGCCAATCAGTCGGCTTTTACGCCTGAAAATCTAAACAGCAAGGCCGCGGACTTTGCCAAACAACATGGTGAGTCGATGCCGTTCATGCTCGATCCAGGCGGGAAATTGGAGGCCAAAGTTAAGGCTGATTTCGCGCTGGGACAAAAGATCGGGATTCAACACACGCCGACGATCTTCGTGGTGAGCAATAACACCAAGGGCGAGCCTTTCGTGGAAGTGGTGGACCGCTCCAAACTCACGGAGATGATTGAAAACATGAAAGCTGCCAATTAATAGAGCAGATTTGATGTTAGGAACGCCCCTTTTCGGGGCGTTTTTTTTGCTCGCCAAGTGGAACCAAGAAAGGAACTACATAGTACTACTACCGTATTAACTGCAAAACGAAGCTTCCCCTCGGCAGATTTCGTTGTATTCTGATAGTAGTACCACAGCTAATCATGCATCCGGAGAAAAAATCCGCAACGGTGCCCGTCACTTCAGCGCGGGATCGCATCCTGGCGGCTGCGAAACATCTCTTCGCCCAAGACGGATTCGACAATACAAGTACCGTTGCCGTGGCCCGCGCTGCAGGAACCAGCGAATCCCAGCTCATGAAGCACTTTGGCAGCAAAGAGGGGCTTCTCGAGGCGATTTTCAACGCGGGCTGGGATGAGATGTCGTACACCTTTTCCGCCATCCACCAGCTCCATGCGCCCACGGAAAAACTCGAGGTCATCCTGGAACTGATTTTGGCCGGGTTGGACCGCGATCCCGAATTGAAAGAGCTGATGCTCTTGGAGGGACGTCGCATACGCAAAGGCGGACACGTTGTTCTTCTGACCAAGGGATATCTGAAGTTTATCGGCGTGCTTGACGCCATTCTGCTGGAGATGCGCGCGGCTGGCGAGTTGCGCGAAGACGTAAGCCTGGATTCGATCCGCTCGGCGATGAACTCGATCTTTGAAGGCATGCTGCGCGATCAGGTGCTGGCATCGCGGATGGGATATCCCGCACGTTTTGACCGCTCTGAATTAATGCACATCTTCCGTATCGTGCTGGGAGCGTTCCAGGTCCCAGCACGACACTGAGCCATCATTGTGCAATGAAAAAGCCCCGGATCACCGGGGCTCTTTTCGTTTCTGGGAATCTACAGTTTGCGCAACACATCAAAGGCGTCTTCGTTATCGGGCTGCTCGCCAAGTTCATAGACCTTGGAGAAAGCAATCTTGCCCTGCTTGTCCACAATAAAGACGGCCCGCTCGTTGATCCCGGGAATGGGATCGCCTTCGCGCAGAACGCCGTAGTCTCTGGCGGTTTTTCCATGCGGAAAGAAATCGCTGACGAGTGGGAAATCCAGCTTGCCAATCGACTTCTCCTGCCACGCAATGTGGCTGGGTATTGAATCAACGCTAACGCCCAGAACCTGGGCGTCAAATCCGGCAAACTTCTCAAGATCTGCGTTGTATGCCGGAATCTGGGCGGTTCAAACCGGTGTCCAGTCCAACGGATAAAAAGCCAGGACCACGTTCTTCTTGTCCCTGAAATCACTGAGCTTGATGGTGCTTTTCTCTTCGCCAGTGACCGCAGGCAGTTCGAAATCCGGGGCCAAATCGCCTACCTGCAAGGCCATTGGTACCTCATTTCATCTGCAATATGTATGTGAACAGGTTCGTGTGTAAACGAACCCCTTATTTTAATTGTGAAACTCTATAGCGGCAAGTCGCTTCGCGGAGAGACTCTCGTTTTAAGTCATAATCGTCTGCGTAGGAGTGCCGCATGACTAAATTTTCAATCGCTGTATTGCTGCTGATTGCCAGCGGAGCAGCCCAGGTGACCCAGCAGGTCGCCTCGCATGCTCTCCCCATCAACACTCAACAATCCAAACTCACCGTTCGCGCCTACAAGACCGGACTGTTTTCCAAGTTCGCGCATGACCACGAAGTGATCGCACCGATCGCGTCGGGCACTCTCGACGATTCCAGCGATGCAAGGATCGTCTTGAGGATTGACGCGCGAAAGCTCAACGTCCTAGATCCCGAGCTCCCAGCCGACAAACGCGCCGAGGTGCAGCAGACAATGCACAGCGAAAAGGTGCTGGACAGCGCACGATTCCCCAACATCGAGTTCGCTTCAACGCAGGTTCGGCCGACGGGGCAGGACAGATGGATGGTAACCGGCAATCTGACATTACACGGCGAAACACATCCTGTGACTGCTCATGTTGAGAAGCGAGATGGACACTATCTGGGTTCAGCCAAATTCAAGCAACGCGAGTTCGGAATCCCGCCGATCAGCATCGGCGGAGGCACGGTAAAAGTGAAAGACGAAGTCAGCATCGAGTTCGATGTGGTCGCTAAATGATTCCGGACCATAAAAGAAGCCCGAGATCAACCGATCTCGGGCTTTTGTTGAGCGCGTTGAAAGCTACTGAATGTTCAGCGCGGTATCGTCAATGACGAATGAGGTTTGCAGGCTGGAGTCTTCGGATCCGAGGAAATAGATTCGGACCGTCTGTCCCTTCCAGCTGGTCAGGCTAAACGTCTTCTGCGTGTATCCAGCGGCCTTGTTCAGGTTGGAGTAAGTCGCCAGTGTGCCCAGCACGTTGTTGGCGCTGTCGCGCACCTGCACCTTCAGCGTGTCATAGGCGGTCGTGGTTGTGGTTTCAGCGGTGTCAATGTGCAGCCAGAAAGTCAGCGTTGCGGAAGTGGCAGTCGACGGAATACTGACCTGCTGATACAGCGTGTCGGTATGCGTCGTGCCGTATCCATTCAGCCAAGCTTTCCATGAACCGCTGTGTGCCGGCTGTGACGTAGAACTATCAATCACGCCGGAAGTTGCCACCCAGGGCGCAGCCGAACCGGTTTCAAATCCGGGATTGCCCAGCAACTGCTGATTCGCACTTGTCACAGTCAAACTGACTGTAGCTGTGTGAGTCACAGCACCACCGGTCCCCGTGATCGTAATGGTTGAAGTACCAGTCGCCGCGGTGGACGCGACGGTGATGGTCATCGTCGAAGAGCCCGAACCCGGCGCCGCGAACGACGTTGGGTTGAAACTCACCGTAACACCGGTCGGCGCGCCGGATGCTGACAACGAGACAGCAGAATTGAAGCCGCCAGTCACGCTGCTGGATACAGTTACTGTTCCACTGCTTCCCTGCGCAATAGACTTCGAGGTTGGCGAGGCTGACAGCGTGAAGTCAGGAACGCTTACGGCCAGAGTGACCGTGGCAGTATGACTCAGAGTCCCACTGGCCGCGGTAATCGTTAGAGGATAGCTGCCCGACGGAGTCGAATTGGTGGTATTAACGGTAAGCGTCGAAGAACCGGAAGTGGTCACTGACGTGGGGTTGAAGCTCGCAGTGGCCCCAGCTGGCAATCCGCTAATGCTGAAGTTCACTACTCCCGTGAACCCATTGGATGGAGTCACTGTTGCCGTGTAGCTGGTGCCGCCACCCTGGCTTACCGATTGTGATGCCGGGGTCGCCGAAACCGAGTAATCCGGAGTTTGCGCTGCGCCGCAATTGCTGAACTTGAAATTCGCAATGCGGGTGCTCCAGTTGTAGGAACCTGTGGTCTGGATGTACTCGGTTGTGTACCACATGGTGCAGTCATCGACAGGATCGACGCTGATGCTGCTGTAGTCTCCCCATCGGCTCAGACTTCCATTCTGCGAGCCCGTTCCCTCTTTCATCGAGAGTTCCGTTCCCAGGGTTCCCAGTGTGTCTCCCGGAGCCCGGCCCGCAAATCGGACTGCGGGGTTAATCGAACTGCTGGACACGCTGTATCCAACTGCCAAATTCCCGGATTGATCCATGCCGGCACTGCCCATCCACCGGTAATTGGAGTCCGGCGCATAGGTGCCTTGTTGATAGAGCGATACCGAAGAACCAGAAGCCCGTAGCTCATACCAACGCACGCCGGCAGCGGTACCTGCGGTCACGGTGTGGTTGGTAACCAGCGATTGATGATCGCCAAAGTTACGATATGCCAGTCTGTACATCATGCGATCGGCAAGCGAGTCGAGCTTCTGTGTCGTGCCACTCTGCGGGATGCACGTGCCGCCGCCACTGCAAGCCGGCGAGAACGAGGCCACGGGAATACTGCTGGGGCCTGCCAACGTAGCCGTTTGTGCCGTGAAATTGACGTTGCTGATGGTCCAAAGGTTTAGAGCGTTGGTGCCGAAATTCACAAAGTATTCCGGAGCTCCGGCTGGAGGCGTAGTGGTCCCGTCGATGTCTGCGGGCAGCACCCCACCGTAATTAGAGCTGAGTTGGAAACAGACTTCGTTGGCCGCGGTTCCCGCCAGCATCGCGTTGCGGTCAAAGGCGCACAGCTCCGAGCCCACAAAGGTGTTCCCGTTGAACATGTTGTAGGTGATGTAATAGCCATCTTTCCATACACCCAATTTCGGGTAATCATTAAAATTCGAGTACTGGAATGCGTACACGTGATATGACCCGGTCGCATCGGACGTGGTAGAAACGGCAACGCACTGCCAGTATCCCTTCGTAGCGCCATTCGTGACCGAGAACTGAGTCAGCACCCAACGTCCTGCGGCCTTGTCGTATTGCGCGATTGGGTCACCGTCATTGTTCACAGCGCATTGGTGAGTGGATCCCAGAGCCTGGAAGAGCGTGTTTCCAGCGGCAGGTCCGTAGACCATGGCGCCGGTGCTCTTGTTGTAGACGGCAAACGATTCATTCACCCACTGAACATATTGTGTCGCGCCGACAGCGCCGTTCGTGTCCGGAGGGGCCGCATTCGGCGTGTACCCACCACCTACACCCAAACCGTCAAAGCCGGTGATGTTGCCCACAGATGCAGTAGTCGTTGCCAGCGTCTGCAAAGCGCCGTCGGGCTTTGGAGCGCGAGTGGCAGGCGTTAGCAGAAGATGAATGGGTTTATCGCGATGTCCTTCTTTTTCCGGCAAAGGAACGGTGTCTCGAAGAGGTGGCGCCACAGCGTGATCGCTATGTTTAAAGACTCCGTAGGCATGACCTTGTTGGGCCATGGCAGAAGTGGTTGTGAACAGAGGAAGTGTGAGGAGAACTGACATCAGGGTCAGGGATGCCCTGAGTCTGCCTTTGAGAATCATGGTTGGGAAACCTCAACTTGAATTTGCTTCAAACAACTGCTTAGGGAATAAGCCCGCAACCAAGAATTTTTTTGTGACGCCTATGAAAGTGACAGCAGAGTGCGACTAGTTTTCATTCATTGTTAGCGCTTGAATCCACCAATT
>JAOAPL010000355.1 GCA_025462925.1 Acidobacteriaceae bacterium | reverse complement strand
ACCGTGCCTAACCACATGGCCGTCGGCTTCGGCGATAACCCTTGGTGGACGGACGTCCTCGAAAACGGCGAGGCTTCCGAGTACGCCGATTTCTTCGATATCGATTGGGACCCGCTGAAACCCGATCTGCGCCACAAGCTGCTTCTGCCGATTCTCGGTAGCCAGTACGGCGAGGAATTGGACGAAGGAAAGATCCGCGTCGGGTATTCGGAAGGCCAGCGCAAATTCCTCGTCAGGTACTACGAGAAGGTTCTGCCTCTCGATCCGCAAACCGTCCCGCTCATCTTCGACTCGGTGCCCAATGCCAATCCGGAATCACTTCGACAGCTGCTCCAAGAACTTCGCGATCTGCCCGCGCATTGGCAAACCGATCACGAGTCAAAACGTAAGCGCCGCGAATCCGCTCCCAACCTTCTCCAGCGCTTCGCAGATCTCATCGAAACCTCGATACCCGTGCGCAGCTCGGCGCAAGAGGTGCTTCGCAAGATCAACGGAGAGCCCGGAAATACCGAGAGCTTTGACCCTCTGCACAAATTGCTGGAAGCGCAGGTATATCGCTTGGCGCACTGGCGTGTCTCCGCCGAAGAGATCAACTACCGCCGCTTCTTTGACATTAATGAACTCGTCGGCTTGCGCATGGAGAATCCTAAAGTCTTCGCTGCCACTCACCATCTCTTGCGACGGCTTTTGAGTGATGGCAGCATCAGCGGCCTCCGTCTCGATCACTGCGATGGGCTGCTGAATCCGCGTCAGTATCTCATTCGCTTGCAGATGCTCTATGCAGCCAGCCAATGCTGCGGCCCGGAGCCGAATTCGCCAGTCTCGGAAAACGGTATTGAATTGCAGGTGCAGCGCCTCTTCGGCCAACACGATTGGATCGGTCGGCAAGCGCCGCTGTACACCGTACTTGAAAAGATTCTTGAGCCCGGCGAACAGCTTCCCAGCGGATGGCCAGTCGACGGCACCTCCGGATACGATTTCGCGAATCTAGTGAATGGCACTTTTATTCAGCAGCAGAACGAGCGCGCATTTACGAACATCTACGCACGCTTCATCGGCGGACTGCCGGACTTCGACTCCATCCTCTACGGCAGCAAGAAGCTCATCATGAACACAGCCCTCTCGAGTGAAGTCAACGTGCTGGCGCATATGCTCGACGAGATCTCCAGCAGTGACCGCCACGCCCGTGATTTCACGCGCAAGGCCCTGCGCGATGCCGTGCGCGAAACCATCGCCTGCTTCCCTGTTTACCGCTCATACATTGATGAACGCGGCGAAGTCACCGATCGCGACCGCCATTACGTCAACCAGGCGATTGCATTGGCAAAGCGCCGCAATGCCGGCACCGCCTCGGCCGTCTTCGAGTTCCTTCGCGACATCCTTCTGCTGAATTCAGAGCAGAGCCACAACGGAACAGGATCTGCAGATGGCCGCCGGGAGGGCAGTCGCAGTGACTTGTACTATCGCAAGCTGAATTTCACCCTCAAGTTTCAACAGCTCACAGGACCGGTGATGGCCAAGGGGCTCGAAGACACTGCAGCATACATCTACAACCGTTTCGTATCGGTGAATGAAGTCGGCGGATCACCGAAACTCTTCGGACATCCGGTGCAGGAGTTTCATCGCGGCAATCTCATTCGCGCCGAACACTGGCCATCGTCGATGCTGGCCACTTCTACGCATGACACTAAGCGCAGTGAAGACGTGCGCGCACGCCTGGATGTCCTCAGCGAAATGCCGCGGCAGTGGTCGACGAATGTCATGCGCTGGCGTCGCGTGAATCGAAATAAGAAGCGCGTCCTTTCGGACGGCAGGACCGTTCCCGACCTCAATGAAGAATATCTGCTGTATCAAACGCTGGTCGGCACCTGGCCCGCTGGATTAAACTCGGAGGACGAGCGGCAGGGTTATATTGAGCGCATTCAGCAATACATGGTCAAGGCCCTGCATGAGGCCAAGGTGAACCTGAGCTGGATCAACCCGGATGATGACTATGTAGCTGGAGTGAGTGAATTCATCGCCCGCATCCTCACAGCGGGAGTCCGGGGCAAGGCAAATTTGTTTCCCGACAGCATGCAGGCGTTTGTCCCCGCGGTCCAATACTTCGGCGCGATCAACTCCCTTGCGCAGACAGTTCTAAGGATCACATCGCCCGGCGTGCCCGATACGTATCAGGGCACGGATCTTTGGGATTTCAGCCTGGTTGATCCCGACAATCGCCGACCGGTGAACTTTGCGCAACGTCAGGAGATTTTGGAGGAGTTGACCGGGCGTTCTTCCGGTGACCTGCTCGCGCTAACTTCCGATCTGCTTACCAATATTTTTTCCGACGCAGGAAAGATCAAGCTTTTCACCACAATGCGCACGTTGCGGTTCCGGCGCGAGAATCCAGAACTCTTTCGCCTCGCGCCCTATCTCCCCGTCGACGCGTTTGGCGACAAGCAGGAGCACGTCATCACTTTTGCGCGTGAGACCCCTTCCCGCTCATCCATTGCGGGCAATGCGCAAATGGCCATTGTCGCGGTCCCCCGGTTCTCCTACACGCTGATGAAAGGGCGAACCGCGCCCCCGATCGGCGACGCATGGGGCAACACGGAACTGCTCATTCCGCAGCATGCACCCAACTATTTCGAAAACGTGCTCACCGGAGAAATGGTGCGCGTCACCAACCAGCGCACTCTACAATGCAGAGAGGTTTTCGCCAATTTTCCGGTCGCAGTGTTGTCGGGCCGATAGGCACTTGGACAAGAATGAAACGCATCGCTTTCATTATTGCGGGTTGGATTTCCCTGCTGGTAGGGATCGCAGGGCTTTTTCTCCCCGTAATCCAGGGCTGGTTTTTTATCCTGCTGGGACTAGTCCTGCTCTCAACTGAATATGTGTGGGCGCATCATCTGCTTCGAAAGCTGTTTGTCCGCTTTCCGAAACTTGAGAACGCAGTCCAAAGAACTGCGGAACGCTTCTCAAAATGGCTAGGCATCGAACCCACCGTATGAATCAGCAACAGTGATTGGTTTGGATACGGCCTCACCTTTGCTTCCTCTGTGAGACTCTGTGCTCTCTGTGGTTCAAAGCTCTTCCGCGATCCGATCACACACGTCCGCAATGGCATGCATCTTTTTCGCCAGTTCCGCCTTCAGTGCGTCCGGTTGGAATCGCCATCCCCAATTGTCGTCGATCCGAGACGGCGTATTCATCCGCGCTTCATTACCCAGTCCCAACACATCCTGAAGAGGCAGAATGGCAAAGACTGCCGGTGACGCCTCGACGGTCCGAATCAACGCCCAATTGATCCCATCCTGCTGCTCGCCGACATAAGCGCGGACTTGTTTTCGTTCCGCGTCATTGAGTTCCTTCCACCATCCCAAGGTGGTGTCATTGTCATGTGTGCCGGTGTACGCAACGCAGTTGCTTTCGTATTTGTGCGGCAAATAAATGTGCGCGCCGCGATCGGAGAATCCGAATTGCAGGACTTTCATTCCCGGCATTCCCATCCGGACGCGCAGTTCGACAACATCGGGCGTGATCAAACCCAGGTCTTCAGCGATGAAGGGCAGATCACCCAGCGCCGATCGCAACGCGTTAAAGAGGTCGTCTTTGGGACCGTCGACCCATTTGCCATGGATTGCGGTCGGTTCATGGCCGGGAATCTCCCAATATTGTTGGAATCCGCGAAAGTGGTCCAAGCGGATAATGTCACACGTTGTCAGCGCCCATTTCATGCGCTGTACCCACCAGTCGTATCCGCGTGATCTCAGGACGTCCCACCGATAAAGCGGATTTCCCCAGCGCTGGCCGGTCTTGCTGAAGGCATCCGGCGGCACTCCGGCAACGATCTCCGGTTCGAGTTCAGGGTTGAGATAGAAGATCTCCGGATGCGTCCACACATCGGCGCTGTCGAAATTCACGAAGATGGCGACATCACCAACGACGCGAATGTCCCGTTCCGCACAATACTTCCGCAGCCCGCCCCACTGTTCGAAGAAAGCAAACTGCAACACCCGTTCCACTTGCAACTGGTCTGCGAAATCTTTACGCACACGCGCCAGCGCTTCAGGAGAGCGCGCCGCCATCTCGTGCGGCCATTTATTCCAACTCTGCGCACCATAGTGCGTACGCAGGCAATCAAAAAGAACAAAGTCCTCCAACCACCATGCATTCTCTTTGCAAAAGTGGTCAAAGCGATCGTGTTCGCCAAAACTGTCGCGTGGCCTGCCTATAAAGTTCCGCGCCGCGGTCCGCAACAAAGGGAGTTTGTGCGAATGGACAGACTTGAAATCGACGTTTCCGCTCTTATTTGGAAGCGATTTCAAATCCTGCGGCTTGATCCAATCGTGCTTTGCCAATGTCTCCAGGCTGATCAGCAGCGGATTGCCAGCGAATGCCGAAATCGCTGAATACGGAGAATTGCCCAGCCCCACTGGATTCAGCGGCAGGATCTGCCACAGTCTTTGCCCCGCTGCTTGGAGAAAATCCGCAAACGCATATGCCGCTGGCCCCAGATCTCCGATGCCGCCATGCGACGGCAACGATGTGGGGTGCAGCAGTATCCCCGATCTTCGTCCAAACTTGCTCTCGATCATGCTAGGTTCGCTTGCGCGCGCGGTTGCTGCGGAAATAAAGAAGGCAGGAAGGCGATTTCCGTCCTCCTGCCATGCCATCTTAAACGATTGTTGGATGCGCGTGCTTCCGCGCACGATTCGCAACTAGCTTGTCGATTGCGGACCAAGCAAGCGCTTCTGTTCCTGCGCGTTGATCTTGATGCTGCCGTCCTTCTGCATGCGCTGGCGAAGATTGTTGGCAAACAGTTGCATCACTTCTCCGCGTTTTTGCTGCAGCAACCCCTGCCGTACCTGGTCCTGCTGTTTCGCAAAATCAGTGGCAGAAGGCTCCTGCTTTTCCTTGACTTCGATCACAACGCCATTGCGGCCCGAGGAGATCGGCCCGCTGATCTGTCCTTGCGACATATCGAAAGCAACCGCTCCCGGTCCGGTCATCGCGCCCAGGTCTGGCACCTGTCCCGAGGGCGAAACCAATTCGCTGGTCTTCACCGTGGCGCCTAGATCCTTTGCGGCACGCTTCAAGTCCTTAGTCGAACGTGCGCGATCAGCCAATTCTTCGGTCTTCTTTGCCAGCATCTCAGAAGCGCGTTCGTTGCGGAATTGTTGCTCCACATCTTTGCGCGCCTGATCGAACGTAGGCGTGCTCGGCGGTTTCACATCCACTACCTCAGCGATCGCAAATCCCGTTGGCAATCCGATCTTGTCCGCCGGGCCTTTCGCCGGTTGCTGGAAAATCGCCTGCATAAATTGCGGATTGCCGCCGACACCCGGCAATGACGCAGTCTGGTTGAAGTAGTCCGTAGTAACTACATTGAGGCTGTTCTTTGCAGCGGCTTTGTCCAGTCCACCGGTGCGCGCCTCGGTCACTATTGAGTTCGCTAGCGACTCAGCTTGGGCCCCAGTCTTTTCCGTCCGAAGCGCCTGCTCCAACTCGCCCTTCACTTCGTTCAACGGCTTCAGTCGAGCTTCATGTTTGGCGTCCACCCGGAGGATGTGATAACCGAAACTGGTCTTCACCGGGTCGCTGACCTTTCCCACAGGAAGTGAGAACGCAGCTTTGTCAAACTCGGGGACCATCTTCCCGTGCTCAACGCCAGCGTAGAGACCACCATTGTCTTTGCTGCCGGGATCTTGCGAATACTTTTTGGCCATCGCCTCAAACTTTGCGCCGCCTTCAAGTTCTTTCTTCACCTTGTCCGCTTCTTCCTGCGTCTTCACCAGGATGTGACGGACATCCACTGTTTCCGGCACGCGATAAGTCTCTTCGCGCTGCTTATATGCGCGCTTGTAGTCGTCGTCGGTGATCTGCACCGGGATTTTGGACGTATCGACGATCACGTATCGCGCCTTGCGCTGCTCAGGGATCGAATTCTCGAAACGCGCTTTGTTCTTGTCATAGTAGGCACGCAGTTCGGTGTCGTTCACCGGCACTTGCTTCATCAGGTCTTCCGTTGTGAGCACCGCATAATCGAACTTCACTTTGACGTTCTGCTTTTGGAACTCGCGCTGGACTTCCGCGTCCGGTACCGTCACACCGCCTTCGACCACATTTTCGAGCTTTCGCAGAAGAAGCCCTTCCTTCTGCTGCTTCTCGAATTGCTCTACAGATTGCCGGGCGTTCTCGTAAATGATCTCCGCATATTTTTCCTGGCCAACGAACTGCCCATTCGGGAACAGCACTTTCCCGGCTGCACCCTGGCTGAGTTCGTCTACCAATTCTTGATCGGAGACTTTCAGACCCATGCGTCGCGCTTCGGCCGCCAGTGCGGCTTGCAGGACAAGTTGCTCGGCCGCCTGCCTCTGGAAGTAAGGAAGAAACATCTCAGGGACGGATTTCCCCTGGAATTGCCGTTGCGCGATCTGCTGCGCAAACTGCGCCACCTGCGCGGACATCACTTGCTCGCTACCAATCGTGGCATATACGCCCTGCGTCGTGGTAGAAGTGCTGGTAAATGCCTGGCCCAAATACGCCACCATGGACACGATCACAACGCCGAGAATGGCCGCCAGGAAGACCTTGCGGGTCTTGGTTGGATTTTGCAGAAATCGAATCATCTTTTTAGAACTCCACTTAGAACCATTGAATATGGCTGGAATAACACTTCGGGCAGAATTAGTTATTATAAACCAGCGTGCGGCCGCTGTGGATTGACGCGGCTGTTTATCACGGTAAAGAGTAGTTTATCTATTAGCGAAGGACAGCGACTTGCGTTTGACTTTCAATCACAAATTACAAATCGCAAATCACAAATGAAGTCCGCTATCATCACCCGCTACGGCGGCCCGGAAGTCCTCGAGATCCAAGAACTCCCGACACCCACGCCCGCCGCCGACCAAGTCCTCGTCCAGATCAAAGCCTCTGCTCTCAACCGCGCCGACCTGCTTCAGCGACAAGGCAAGTATGCCGCCCCCGCGGGCTCACCCGAGAACATTCCCGGACTCGAGTTCGCAGGCGTGGTCGCGGCCCTCGGCCCCGAAGCCCGCCTCTGGCGTGAAGGACAGCGTGTCTTCGGCATCAGCGGAGGCGGTGCGCACGCCGAGTACATCGTCGTCCACGAACGAACTCTTGCGGAAATCCCCGCAAATCTTTCCTGGTCGCAAGCCGCCGCCGTACCTGAGGCCTTCATCACCGCCCATGACGCCCTTTGGAAGCAGGCCGCGCTTTCTCCGTCTGAGCGTGTGCTGATTCACGCCGCGGGCAGCGGGGTGGGACTCGCCGCCATTCAGATCGCGCGCGCTATCGGCGCCGTTCCATTTGGCACCTCGCGCACTCTCGACAAGCTTGAGCGCGCAAAGGAATACGGACTCGAAGCCGGCGTGGATCTCCGGATCTCACTCAACCTCCTCACCGACTTCACCAACATCGAGACCAAAGGCAACGGCTTCGATGTCATCCTCGATCTTGTCGGCGGCCCCTACGTTGCTGCTGACATCGAGGCGCTCGCGATGAAAGGACGCATATTCCTCGGAGCTACTGTAGCCGGCAACAAAGCGGACTTCAATCTGGGACAGTTCCTGCACAAACGCGCGCACATCATCGGCACCGTCCTGCGCGCGCGGCCGCTCGAAGAGAAAATCATCGCCACACAAGCCTTCGCCAAGGAAG
>JAOAPL010000349.1 GCA_025462925.1 Acidobacteriaceae bacterium | reverse complement strand
GGTGGGTGCCTATGGCGCGGCGGCCAAGATCATGGACATGGTGGCGCCACTGGGCCCGGTGTATCAGGCAGGAACGCTTAGCGGGAATCCGCTGGCGATGGCGGCGGGACTGGCAACGCTGAAATATCTGCGTGACCACAATGACGTTTACCAAAAGCTCGAATTCAACGCGGAGTTACTGGTGGAAGGCGTTGCGCAAGCTGCGCAGGATGCGGGAGTGAAGCTGACCTGCAACCGCGTGGGATCGATGTTCACCTTCTTCTTCCGCAAGAAGGACGAAAACGTCTGGGATTGGGCGAGCGCGGAGAAATCCGATACGGTCGCGTTCGGGAAATTCCATCGTGCAATGCTAGATGCCGGAGTGTACCTGCCACCGTCGCAGTTCGAGGCGGCATTTCTCAGCATTGCGCACACGCCAGATGATATTCAAGAGACGATTGATGCGGCCAGGATCGCGTTCAAATCTATCCGCAATTGATCCGGTGCTGCTCGTTGATGAAGTTGTCGGTCATTCCCGCAATGTAATCGCAAACGATGCGCGCCAGGGATGAATTGCCAGAGCTCGCCTGCTCGCGGTAGCTCGCCGGGAGTTTTTCAGGGTTTGCGAACCAGAACCTGAACATGTCTGTGATCACCTGCTCCGACTGTTCTTTGTCGCGTTTCAACTCCGGACTGTAATAGAGCTGCGAGTAGAGGAATTCTTTCGCTTCGCGGCGCTCGGATTCAACGGAATCACTGAACGCAGCCAAGCGCTGCGGGGCGCTGCGGACGTCGTCCATTGTCTTGATGTTGGCATCGGCCAAGCGGGCCTTCGTGGTGTTGATGAGGTCGCCAGCGAGGCAATCGAGCATCCGCTTCAGCGCTTCGTTGAATCTCAATTTGTCGATTGCCGCGGGATAGCGCTTCTCCACTTCGCGATAGAAGCGCTCGAAGATGCCGACGTTCTTGCGGATCAGGGCAAGATTGATGATCTCGGATTCCAATCCGTCGTCGAGGTCAGCCGTGTTGTAAGCAATCTCGTCGGTCAAATCGATGAGCTGGGCTTCGAGCGGAGGACGCTTGTCGAGCAGGTACTCCTGAAGCTGCGGATACTCCGCCGCACTGTAATCGCGCGAATGCTTGATGATTCCTTCACGGACTTCAAAGGTGAGATTTAGGCCGCGGAAATCGGCGTAGCGCTGCTCGAAGTGTTCCACAATGCGCAGGGCGTGGAGATTGTGGTCAAAAGATTCGCCCTGCTCGCGCATCACGCGATCTAAAGCCTTTTCTCCCGCGTGTCCAAACGGTGGATGGCCGATGTCATGGACGAGCGCGAGCGTCTCAACAAGATCAACATTTAGTCCCAACTCAGCACCGATGGTTCGCGAGATCTGAGCGACTTCAATGGTGTGTGTCAGCCGATTGCGGAAGTGATCGGAAAGGCGGCGGGTAAAAACCTGTGTCTTATTCTCTAGACGGCGAAACGCCCGCGAGTGGATCACGCGGTCGCGGTCACGCTGGAAGTCGTCGCGGTAGGCATGCTGCGGTTCCGGATGTCGTCGGCCAGGGGAGGCGTCTGATCGCGCAGCATAGGATGCAAGCATGGCAAGAGTCTACAACGAGCGGCAAAGAAAATGGCACAGTTCACTGAATGCAAACTGTGCCGCTTTCAAATAAAGAACTCTATTTCTGCTGCTGCGCCAGCTTCACGCGCGCGCCTTCCAGTTTCTTCTGCACTTTGGCGACGTCATTGGAATCGACTTCAGTAGGAACAGACTTGTTCCACTCTTCCAAGGCGCGGGCCCAGTGGTCTGCGGCGAGCTTCAGGCGCCCGGTCTTTTGGTAGAGGTCGCCAAGATGTTCATGCAAAGTGGCGTCATTGCTGGTCTTGTTCACGGCCTTGCGCAGGTTCTCTTCGGCAAGCTCGTAGTTGCCCTGCTTGAAGTATGCCCAGCCAATGGAGTCAAGGAACGCGGCGTTCTGGGGCTCGATCTCCAGCGCGCGCTTCAGATATCCAACGGCTTCATCCAGACGAAGCCCGCGGTCGGCAAGCATGTAACCCAAGTAGTTCAGCGTTCCGGCGTTCTGGGGATCGTTCGCCAGCACGCGCTTGAATTGCTCTTCAGCCAAGTCATACTTCTTCTGGCGCTCGAAGAGCGAGCCCTGCATATAAGCGACGTATTCTTTTTCGTCCGGAGTGCTCGAAAGCTTCTCGGCTTGGACAGCAGCTTCTTCCGCCTCTTTCCATCGACGCAGCCGGCTATAGATCTGTGAGATTCCCAGGTAAACTTCGCGGTCATCCTTGTTGTTCTTGCCGGTGAGCATCGATCTGGCTTGGGCAAGGCCCGCATCCACCTGTCCGGTATCGACAAGCTGTCCAGCAAGCGTCAGCTTGAGCCCGCGATCTTTTGGATACTTGGCCGCAGCCTCTTGTGCAACCGCTGTGGCTTGCGACCACTGCTTTGCGTCGCGATAAGTGTCAATGATCTGCTGATAACCCAGAATGGCGTTCTCATCGCCGAGCGTCAAGGTCTTGCGGAATGTGTCGATAGCCAGTTGCGTCTTGCCTACTTCGCGATAGATATTTCCCAGCCGTTCCAGGAAAACTGCGCGATTGTTGGATTCACTCTGATCGTAGTGACCGTCTGGCTTCGCATTCTTGTCCAGAAGCTTTTGCAGGGTCACGATTGCATCGTCATAGCGGCCCTGCGCCGCATAGACCAGCGCAAAGTTGTAAGGCACTTCCATTGAATCCTGGACTAGCGACTCGGCCTTCTTGAGACTTTCCAGCGCGGCGTCAAGCTTGCCGCTGCGTCGCTGGATCTCGGCAATGCGCAACTGCGCCTGCGCGTCCTGCGGATCCGCTTCTACGATCAATTTATATTCTTCGATCGAGGCTTCGAGCTGGCCATCGCTGAGCAGGTTCTGCGCGAGCCCGCGCATGGCGTCCAGGTTTTCTTTGTCCTGCTCAATGGCCTTGCGATAAGCCTCAATGGCCTTCTTGTAGTCCTTTTGCTGCTCGTAGGTGTAGCCCAGCGCGGAGTAAAGTTTTGCCGTGCGGCCAGGTTCGGGAATGGAAGAGAGGGTCTGCGTGGCTTTGACCTGATCGCCTTCCTCGTTGTAAAGATAAGCAAGATTGGTGACGGCCTCTTCAGAGTCCGGCTGCAGCCGGACAGCAGTCTTGAACTCGTTTTCCGCCTTGAGCAGATCCTTATTGAGAATATAGAGCCGGCCCAGCAAAAGGTGATTGTCGATCGCCTTGGGTTCCAATTGGACGATCTGCTCGAACTGTTCGATGGCCAGCTTTAAGACTTCCTGTGATTGGGTCCCAGACTGCAAGTCGCCCAGGGAGCGGAGGTATATGCGTCCCAGAAGTTTGCGCGCGTCCACGTTCTTAGGATCACGCTGGATGATGCTTTGCGCTTCCATGACGGCATCGCGGATGCGACTGGTCTTGGCGTAAAGTTCGGCGAGGCCGGAATTCAGGAACTCAGAATCGGGATCATTCTCAATCGCTAGCTTGTACTCTTCAATAGCCTTGTTGGCATACTCCGAGCGACCGTATAGCGCTACCAGCTCCTCGTATGAATGTGCCAAAGCGTAGTGATAGTAGGCTGCGGCGCGATCTCGCGGCTTTCTCTGGTTCACCGCCAGGGCCGATTTCGCCTGACTGTTGCCATTCGAATCGTGGACAGTCGACTGCGGCGCGGCCTGGCCCTGATGCTGCTGAGGCTGGGCCTGAGGTCCGGCAGGTGAACTGGGAGTCTGAGTCTGGGCTAGTGCGGGGAGGGCCAACGAACTTGCTAATGCAAGTAGAACAGTACGGAAAATGATCATGGGAAAGGGTCTAGCACTCAAAATCGCAAAAACTTCTTACCGTGTGTCACAGCTGGCCAAAGCCAAAATCTGAATCTGCAAAGGATTGGATGCCGCTGCGAAGCCCCAAGATACAGCCCAAGAGCAGATTCTCAATTGTACGCCCGGAAGGCTAATTAACGCCGGCGGCTTCTCGCCTTAATCCCAATATTGGGGAGCCTGTATTTCATTGAATTGAAACACGAAATAATGACGGATGTCGCGGCGGAAAGGCTGATTCTCTTTAGTGGCGGAAGTGCCGCACGCCGGTAAAGACCATGGCCAGTCCCAGACGATTCGTTGCGTCGATCACTTCCTGGTCGCGGACTGATCCGCCCGGCTGGATTACGGCCACCGCTCCGGCTTTTGCGACCTCTTCTACGCCATCGGGAAAAGGAAAGAAAGCGTCTGATGCAACGACAGTTCCGGCGAGCGGAAGCACGGCTTTCATCGCGCCGATCTTGCAGGAATCGACGCGGCTCATTTGTCCGGCGCCGACTCCAACGGTCTGGCCGTCGCGCGCGTAAACGATGGCATTCGACTTCACGTGCTTGCACACCTTCCACGCAAACAACATCGCGCGCATCTCTTCGGCGGTGGGTTTGCGCGTGGTGACCACTTTCAGGTCGGCCTCTGTAAGAGGGCGGATGTCTGGGTCCTGCACCAACATGCCGCCGGAGACGTGCTTAAGCGCCCATCCGGGTTTTGCGGGAGTGATCTCGACCAGGCGAAGATTCTTCTTGGTTGCGAACTTTGCGCGCGCAGCTTCGTCGAAAGATGGCGCGGCGATGGCTTCCACAAAGAGCTTGGCGATCTCTTCCGCGGCTTCAGCATCGATCGGCCGATTAATCCCAATGACTCCGCCGTATGCTGAGACAGGATCCGCCTCCAGCGCCTTCTTGTATGCCTCAAGAATCGTCTTGCCTGTAGCCGTACCGCTGGGATTAGTGTGTTTGATGATCACGCAGGCGGTCTCATCGAACTCCTGCGCCAGGTCCCATGCTGCCTGAAGGTCAACGATGTTGTTGTAGGAAAGTTCTTTTCCTTGAAGCTGCTTGCCGTTGGCGACCCCGGTATTTTCATTTCCGGATTCCGCATACAGCGCCGCACGCTGATGAGGGTTCTCGCCATACCGCAAATCCATTTTCTTGGTGTAATTCAGGCGAAGTGCCGAAGGCAGCGGCTCGGCGGCAGCTTTTGAATCAGTGACGCCGGAAGCTGGGCTGGCAATCTTCTCCAGCGTGGACGCGATGGCCGAATCGTACGCCGCAGTCGTGGCAAACGCTTTCTGTGCCAGCCGCCATTTCGTTTCCGGTGACAGCGTGCCCGATGACCTGAGTTCTTCCGCAATGGCGACGTAATCGTCCGGAGAAGTCACAATGGCGACATCATGAAAGTTCTTCGCCGCCGAGCGGATCATCGATGGCCCACCGATATCGATGTTCTCGATCAACTCCTGAAATTCGACCCCGGATTTGGCGGCGGTCTTCTCAAAGGCGTAGAGGTTGACCACAACCATGTCGATAGGCTGGATGCCATGTTCGGCGACCGAGGCGCGATGGCTGGCGTTATCGCGGATATGAAGGATGCCGCCGTGGACCTTGGGGTGCAGCGTCTTCACGCGCCCATCGAGCATCTCCGGAAAACCGGTAAGCTCGGAAATGTCCTTTACCGCAATGCCGGAATCGCGCAGCAATTTGGCGGTGCCGCCGGTGGAAACCAATTCGATTCCGAGCTGCGAAAGCTTCTTGGCGAAATCGACGATGCCGGTTTTATCGGTGACGCTGAGGAGGGCGCGCTGTATGGTCGTGGTAGTGGGCACTCAGAAATCCTGGAAGTGGGATGGAACGAATTAGGATAACAGGAGTGGAGAGTTAGTAGTCAGTAGCTAGTAGTCAGGCTTTCAGAACCACGAATTGTTAGCCTTCGCCTGACTACTTGCTACTAGATTTTCGCCTTGGCCTTCAGCTTTACCTGCCCATTTTCCATCTCCACAGAATACTCAACGGCGTGGCATCCATAATCTTTGCGGATCTGGTCAGTCTTTTTCTGCACGAAGGCCTTGAAGGAGTCGAAAGTAGCATTGCCACTGGCTTCGCCGGCTTTCTTCTTGGCCGCCATCATCGCGTTGAAGAGACGCTCGACGTTGTCGTGATCGGCGGTTACGTCTGAGCAGGATGTCCGGAAGGCCTTTTCTTCTTGTGTTTCGCCTTTGCTTTCGAGCGCGGCAGCGGCTGCGTGTTCCTGGTCGATGCGCATGCCCGCGATCCCCAGTTTTGCGTCCTGAGGACGGCGATAGCCTTCTTCTTTGATCTTGAGTTTTTGCTGCCAGAGGGCGTTATAGAGCGAGAACTTCTGAACAATGCTGTTGTACTTGAAACGCTGGGCAAAGTTCATCTTGTGCCCGTCGCTGTACTTTTTCACCAGCGATTGCACGCGCCATTCGGTGTCCGCCGGGGGCTTCTTTGCGCCTCCGCCGAAGTACACGTCGTACTCGATCTTGAGGCGGCGTACCGATTCTTCGAGTAACGTGAGTTCCTCGTCAACCGTCACCTTTGCGCTCCTGAAGTGCTGAAAAACTCACTTGAGAGCTGGACTATATCACACCGGCTAAGGTGGAAAGCTGGCCGGAATTGGCGTACATAGGTGAAATCAACAAGTGCAGCACAGGTATTCGCGGTAGCCTTTAGAGGCATTCTCGTGCCAAAAATCCGCATCTAACAGGTATGGCTGCTAAACAGAACAGCACATCAAAAGTGAGTACTTCAGAAAAACAAAACGAGAAGCCAGTTGAGCCGAAGATCCGCATCGTCATTGCCGACGATCATGCCGTCCTGCGCGAATCGCTTTCTGCATTGCTCGCGACGCAACCGGATTTCGCCGTTGAGGGAACCGCAGCCGACGGCTTGCAAGCGCTGGAAGTTGTGCAGAAGGTGCATCCCGACGTACTAGTGCTTGATCTGTTCATGCCCGGCAGTGACGGTTTTGAAGTGTTGCGCACTTTGGACAGGGCCGGGAGTCGCATGGCGACCGTGGTCCTTACCGGATCAGATAGTGAATCTGACTACACAAATGTTGTTCGTCTAGGCGGGCGAGGATTGGTGCTGAAGAGCGATGGCCCGGACAAGCTTTTTGCCGCGGTGCGGACTGTGGCATCAGGCGAACTCGCATTTTCTGACGATCTGGCGCAAAGAGTACTCAGCAGCATGGCGCAGGACACGCGCGGCACCGCGCCTCCGAGTTCGCTTGACCGGCTCTCCGAACGCGAACGGCAGATCGCATTCTGCGTGGCCCGCGGACAAAAGAACAAGGATATTTCGGCGCAGCTCAACATCAGCGAAAACACCGTGAAGCGCCACTTGCAGAGTATCTTCAACAAGACCGGTGCGCGCGACCGCTTGGAATTGGCGGTGCTCGCATTGAATGAAGTCAGCCGCGCTGCTGCTTAGAACTGCCGATCATGCTCCGGGCACAGCTTGCATGATCCGCACCTTCCACTTGTCTTCTACCAGAGTGAAAATGACCAGATACTGTTGCCGGAGCTGTTCGGAGTGGATAACCTTGATGCCGTCCAGCACCTGATGTTCGATATCCGCCGTGTCGCGCAACTCAAGCGCCGTGCCCTCGGGCGAATAGAAAACCACATTCACCTGGTGTCCGCGGTCGATGTATCGCGTTGAGATTCCTGTTTTCTTCTGCTGTTCAATTTCTTTTGCAAGTTGGTCGCGGACCGAGCCGACAAAGCTCTGGTCGAGTAGGTCGGTGCGGTTTTCCTTCAACGCGACAGCCATGTTCTTCCACGCAGCGGAGTACTGTCGTTGGATCGCTTTTTGCGTAGTCTCTTCCACTTCGCGGGGCCCAGCTCCGGCGGCGGAGATATTGATGGTGTTTTCGTCCGAGCTTTCGGCGCGTGCGCGCAGCATCTTTGGCGCAAAGCTGGCGAGCAGCAGCAAAGCAGCTATCAGCACAATAGTAGTGCGAACGGAAACGGTGGAACGTGGATGTGCCGTCATAGTCTTCTACTGACCTCCGCTCCAGCGAATCTCATTTCCTAGAACCACTCCGGATGCAACCGACAGCGTCGCCCCGGGATTTGCCGGCAAAGTAGCGCGCGCGATACCGTGCTTCACCCGGGCATCTACCGTGCTGCGGCCATGCGCTCCTGCGCTCTCACTGAAGGTTACGATTGTGCCGTCGGGAACCGGATTGCCGGAGCAATCCTTGATGGGTTCGGTCTGAACCTCAATGCTCGACCCTTCTTGCTGTGCCTTCATGCGCAAATTGCAAGGGTCAGACGCGACTTGTTGCACTACGCGCTTGGCGGAGATGTCGCCGATGGAAGCCGTGAATTGCGCTGCGCCTTCTTGTTTGCCCGAAGCGGCCTTGATCCACGCCACACCATTCTTGCTCGTCACAGGATGCGACGCAGCTGCGCTGCCGTTTACGCCGAGCTGGAAATTCACGGGAGTGGCAGCGGTGACGAGGTTGTCATTGCGATCTAGCACGAACACGACGCCACTGATCACATTCGGCTGCGCCACCGGCACACGCGAAGGCCGCGCCATAAAATTCAGCTTCGCCGGTTTTCCCGCGACAACATAGAAATTCTGTGCAGTGGTTTCACTTCCGCTCTTCAGTACGGCCGTGTAACGTCCGGCGTATGCGATCTCATCGCCTGTAAGGGAGATCGTGTCCCCGCGCTGCAGTTCGCGCTTGAGTGCTGTGCCCGGGCCGGTGATGTACAGGGTCGCGCTGCCGCTTCCGGTGGTGCCGATGCTGACGCCGTCGCCGGCGACTGCCGTCTGTGGCACTTTGAGTTCCTGCGCGAATGCAGAACTGCAACAGAGAAGGAGTATCGGTAAAAGAGTTTTTGGATTCAGGATTTTCATGATCGGTTTGAGTTGTAGTAGTTCACGGTGATGCGATAGTTCTGCACCTGTCCGGCCAAGTCATCGCGCAGATTCACAGTGAAAGGAACTGCCTGCTGCGGCAGCAGTGCGCGGTCAACGTAGCCATCAGAGACCCAGATGACTTTGCCGGTCCGGTCATAAAAAGTCGCGAGCACGTGAGGGATGTTCACGGTCTGGCCGCCCTGAACGACCAAGTCTCCCCGCAGGATGCTCTTTCCGTCCTGGTCCTTCTCAATCCTCTGATTCATGACGCCCACGACCGGATCAGCGGCAGCGGGCACCAGAATGTTCGTTGGACTGATGCGAACGCTCTTGATCTCCGCCAGCTTGCGATTGGGAAAATCGATACGGAAGGGCGAGATCTCCTTTGGCAGCAAAGTGTGTGAGATCTTGTCGAAGCTGCTTTCTTCGGCGATGGAGTTGCCATCTTTGTCCAGCAGGATGGCATTGATGGTCACGAAGCCGGGCACGGTGTCTTCGTTAACTACCTCGCCGAGAATCACGACGTCACCCTGGTTCTCGATCGCGTTCATGGAAATGATGCGCATGCGCGGAGGTTCCACGTTCTGCACGCCCCACTCGTCTTTCGCGCTGCCACGCTGGACCACATCCCATCGGAGATAGGTTGTGGGCAGAGCCTTGGCCACGTCTTGCGACTTCGGCGCAGCGGCCCAGGCGACGCGCCACTCGCCGTCATCGTTGATCATTTTGAAGTCTCGGGTCTCGTGCAGCGCGCCAACAGCGGTGGACCACTGAAGGTCGGCGCGAATGTCGGCGTCATTGGACGATTGCCGCAAGATTTTCGTGTTCTCCTTTTGTAGCGACGAGATCGTCTTTAAACTTCCATTGTTTCCACCCAGGTCTTTGATGAACGCATTCTTGTCCACGCCCGCTCCGGGCTGGGTCATGGAATATGCTTCGTCCCAATGTTTCGCTCGGACTTGATCAAGGAACGATTGCAGCGCGGCTTCCGGAGTATTCGTATTCGCGTGCTTCGTTGCTTGCTGCACGGTTCCGGCTCCCATCAGTAGGAGCAGTATCACGATCATCACGACTGCGCCCAGCTTCATCTCGCCTCCTGCATGCGCGGTGTGGTTTCAGCCGAAGGAAACGGAATGGTTTCGGCGATTCGGCGTCGTTCCGGCGTGAGCAGGATAAGTACAAGCGCCAGAAGCGTGCATGACACGGGGACGATCCCCCACAGCATTCGCTCTAAATATGGAACGACGGTGGTCGGTTCTATCTTGCGCGCCGGAGGTACATCTTCTTTGCTCCAGAGGGTTACGTTTCCATTTTCGTAGGACTCAACCTGCCGCCATCCGGCGAAGGCGAGGAGCGGTTCGTAATAGCGGTCGCGGACGAAAATGAATTTCAGTCCGTATTGGCTCGCGTGCTTGAGCACGGCGCGGAGCGCTTCCATACCGTCGGACCCGTAGTTACGGGCAGCGTCGAAATGAGTGACGCCGAATGCAGCCACTTCCGGCAAAGTCCGCCCAGCGTTGGGATCGCCATCGACGGTGCTGGCATTTGCTCCTGCGCCCACCTCGGCAAATTGCGGCCCGAATCCCAGTGTGAGATATCGAAAGCGATCGTGATTGTCGCGGTTAAGGAAGCCGATCACCGGGTCCGTCCTGAAAGGATTTGTATTCGCCGGATGCGCGGCCATGTACGCAAGCGGCATGGCAAAGGTAAGTATGGCGGCAACGCCAAGCCCGACACTGGCTTTAATCGGATAGCGCTCGATCAGTCGGCTTGCGAGTTCACCCAGGATAGGCAGCGCGAGCAGGGTCGCCCAGAAGGTGAATCGGTCGAGCGAGAACGATTCATAAAAGCGACCAAGGACGATTCGCGCTACCGGCGTAGTTCCTCCCAATCCAAAGATGAGTGCGACATAAAAGGCGAAGAAGAGCGGCCGCAGTCGGCGTTCGGCCAAGCCCGACAAAAAAATGTACGGCAGTGCGAGGACGATCGCGCCCATCGGAATCAGCCAGTAGTTCAAGGCGCTGGAGAAATTGAGCAAAAAGTTGTCGCGACTACCATTGGCAATCGCCAGCCGATGCTGCGTGAGGAATGACGGCCAAAATGGCGCCAGCACAATCACCGCTGCAACCCCCGCAATGGCGACCATGAGCGCCGCGCGAATCAGAACCGCGATTGGGGAAGGACGATTAGCGTCAACGTCTCTTTCGCCGTGATCCATCCATGCCGCAACGATGGCGGGGAGCGCAAAAAGGGCAGTTCCAAAAAATGCGGTCACCGGGTCCGCAGTGGCGGCGGCCACCAACAGCAACAGCCCTTTCAGCAATGAGAGGAATCTTGGTTCGCGGGCCCATCCATATAAATAAACAACGCCATTTATCGCGAGCGCCGTCGATGCCGTGGTCGGAAGATCACCCGATTGGTAGACCAGCGCAGAAAGCGAGCCAAGGAAGATGCTTCCGATCGCGGCAAAGCCGGCAGAACGGTCGTCCACCCAAAGCCGCGCAAAATGGAAGGTCCCGATAGCGAGCAGGATCACCACACAGAGTTGGACGAACATGTACGCAGTGGTGAGGCTCATGACGTGCGAGGCCAATCCCACCCACTGCTGCGTCAATGGCGGATAACTGGTCTGCGAAAACCCGGCAAACCATTTTTCATTCCACGGGTTGAACCAGCTTTGGGCATAGTGTTGCGCCAGAAATATTTGCGTGCTGCCGCCCTCTGATGCCGCGGGCAACTGCATGAGCAGAAGTGGTCCGTGGACGGCTAATACCAGAAAGGCGATGGCGGCCATCGGCAATGCCGGAGTGACCGTCGTGCTTGCTTTTCCTGGTGAGTACCCACGGACGGGTGAGATTGAAAGCAATGAGCCCTCCGCCTTGCCGATTCTCGTCTAGGAGAAAGTTGGATTCCGAATCTTCCGGCTGGGTTTTCCAAGCTGCTGAATCACTGAGAAGGGATTACAGCCGTTCCCGATCGTGCGAGACGCTATTTACTTCCGAATCACTGGCGTGAATCTTGCGAAACTCGAATCCGCCGACCTTGGCCCTCAGTACCCTAGTCCTCACGGAAAGAAATGTTTGCGATAAGGCTATTGTAAGCAACCGTTGAGAGCGGCAGTTGTTCTAGTGCAGAAGGGAAACTGAGAGAAAAAATTGTTTCACAATCCGGCAACATTGCTCTTCAAGCTGACAACGTGCAGAGCAGAACCCACATCTGTACTAATGCTGGAGCAAGTGAGTGTTTGGGGTTAGAGTTTTGCGATTTCACCAAGCATGTAATTGAAATTTTTGATATTTACTGGCCGCGGCTGGCGAAAGTGCCGGTCGTTAATTTTTAGCGCCAGAGGGGCCCATGAGCATAGGTTTTCCATACAGCACCTCGTCAAGGCGACGAGTACCCGACGAACATCTCCACACATCTCGCCATCTTTTCTCCGCTGAGCATGCGTTGTGGTCGGCAGCACGGAGGCCGCAGGCATGAGGTCCGTGAAGGCCATCCTTGTTCTCGAGAACAACAATGCGCTGTCCGGAGTGACAGGACCGGTACCCACGGTGTTGGTGGAAGTGCTGGGAAAGTCCACGCTGCAGCGGACGATCGACGCGCTCATCAGCGCCGGCGCGGATGAGGTAGTAGTTCTCAGCGACTCCGATTCTGCCAGCCCCGAGATGCGCGATCTCAATGTGAGCAATGCGAGCATCGTAAAGAGCGCAACAGAGAATCTTTGGCGCACAGCGGAGACCATCTTCACGAATTGCGCGGAAACAGCCACACACGTATTCCTGCTCAGGATTAACGCCTACATGGAGTTGAATTGGAATGCGATCATTCAACATCATGACCGGCACTCCAATCGTATTACTCGCATTTTGTATGGCGAAGATGGACAAAAACTTGACGTCTTCCTCGCCGGCGCTTCACGGCGGAATGAAGTCGCATTTTTGTTGCGCAGCGGATTGCGCCAGTTGCGGACAGAATCCGTGCCCTACAAAGTCGGACAGAATAACGAAGATGAGTACGTAAACCTGTTGGAGCACGAATTCGATCTGCGGCGACTGGCGACAGACGCATTGCACTGCACGTGCAATCTTCGTCCCGATGGAATTGAGATCCGGCCGGGTATTTGGGCAGGAGCGGGGAGCCGCATCGAACGCAACGCCAGGCTCGTCGCTCCGGTTTATGTCGGACGGCGTGCGCACATCTGTCCCAACGCAGTGATTACCAGGGGAAGTGCCGTGGAGCACCACAGCGTTATTGGCAGCGGCACAGTAGTGGAGAACGCAACGGTTCTGCCTTTCACTCAGCTAGGTCCGGGACTCGAAGTTTGCCATTCGATCGTGGGACAGCGCCATATGTTCCACCTCCAGCGAAATCTTTGTACGCCGATTCAGGACGCCAGGCTTGTGGACCAGGTTTCCACGAATATCGGAAAACGGATTTTGGAAAGCACGACGGCACTAGTCTCCTTCTTACCGCGCCAGGTTTGGAGCGGCATCTTTGGAACTCCGCCTAAACCGGCGACGGTTTCACCCATCAACTATGCAGAGTCTTTCAAAACCCCTGAAAAGCAGCCTGAACTGACTGCCGGGCTTGCCGTAGCGACGAGGAGATATGGAAACCAGTAGGCCCGTAGTGGTGAAACGCATACCGGAAAGAATGAACCAAACGGAAGCGCGCAAGTTTCTGCGCGACGTTGAGCCGCTGATCAATTCAGACCGGCCGCAACTAGTTTTTGATCTCTCCCTGGTACGGCAGCTGGATGTCGCCGGAATCGAAGTGTTGTTGCAGTGCATGTCACAAGTAATGAAAAGAGATGGCGACTTGAAGTTGGCCTCCTTGTCTGACCATGCAGCCATCGTCATGGAGTTGACCCGTACAGACCGCCTTTTTGAGATTTATGAAACCAGCACTGACGCAGCACGCAGCTTCAGTATGTTCCTGCCAAACATGTTGCGGCGTCAGCACCAAAATCGGTTTGTGGCCTGATCTCGTCATGAATACTGAACAGCAGCTTGCCGCTGTAGCGCCTCCGAGCCCACTCACCCGGGAGATGGCGGTTCCATTGCCAGCTTCCCGTGTGCTGAGCGGCAGCGTCATCATGTTGATAGGCTCAGGCCTGGTCAGCGTCATCAATTTTTCCTACAACGTGGTTGTAGCCAGGAAGCTGGGCCCGGCAGACTTCGGCAACGTCAGCGCAATCGCAACTTTACTGATGATGGCTTCCGCGCTGACGCAATCGTTTCAATTGCTGTGCGCGAAATTCGTGGCCCGCAATGAATCATTTTGGGCGAAGTCCAAGATCTACCGCGGGCTAATGAAGCGGGCCTGGGCAGTAAGTGTGCTGGCAGCGGTCGGGCTGGTCTTGATGCAGAAGCCGCTTGCGGCGATCCTCAAACTTCCATCCATACAACTCATCGGTTTTCTCGCCGTCGCCGTCGCATTTCAGGCTCCGATGGGCGTGAAGCGCGGTGGTCTGCAAGGACAATGCCAGTTCGCTCCATTGGCGACTACATTCGTTTTGGAATCGGCAATTAAATTGATCGCAGCCCTGCTGTTGGTTTATGTGGGATACGGCGCATTGGGTGCGGTGGGCGCCATCGCCATTTCTGTGGTTCTGGCGTTTGCATTCTCTCCGGTCCCACTTTCTGCAGACCAGAGCGGAAAAGCGCAAGCTTGTGTGCCCGCATCCTTTCCTGAGGGGATGCAAACAATGGTTTTCTTCATTGGCCAAGTGGTGATCAACAACATTGACATCCTGCTGGTAAAGCACTTCTTCGATCCGCAGCGAGCCGGTCTATACGCAGCCGTCGCTCTCGTGGGACGCCTGCTTTATTTCGCTGCATGGCAAGTGGTAAGCGCGATGTTCCCCGTCAGCGCGGCATCTAACCCAGACGAAAGGGACTGGCGCGTTCTGATCACCCCGCTATTGTTGGTATCTGGCATGGCCGTCATGTTCATCGTGCTCCTGGTCGCTGCGCCCAGGTTGATCATTGGACTTGTTTTTGGCGAACACTTTGCGCAGGCCGAAGCTCTCTTCGGACTCTATGCCGCCAGCACCGGGATATATTCGCTGGCGGTGGTACTCATGACGTATGAGATGTCACGGAAGATCGCAAATACAGGATGGTTGCAGCTTGTGATCAGCGGCTTGTTGGCGCTGCTTATCAGCATTTTCCACGACTCTCTTGAGCAGGTGATCCTTATCCAGATCTGCATGATGGTGGTCTTACTAGGTTCCGCAGTGGTCCCGGTCCTCCGCAGTATCAACTGGCGAACCCGCCCTTTGGAGGCTGCATGAGGATCCTGCAGGCCGTTTACGAAGCTGAAGCCATCGGCGAGTTCCTGAAGAACGAGTTCTATCAGGCCGAGTACAACCGTGACCGCGATCAATTCGAAAAATTGGTGTTGCAGCCCGACTACAACAATCCTGAGGAAAATGCCATCCGTCGCGCACTGCTCTATCGCCGCCGCGGGCATATGTGGCGGGAGCTTCCCACCGACACAAAATGGTTCGAGGTTGAACTAGAGCGTGGCGATCTGCAACGGGTGCGCGTTTTCCCGCGCGCGCAGTGGAGAAGGATGTCCAATGGCAGCTTCGGTATTGCTGACATCGTCGATCGCATCCGGACTACCGGATATCGGAACGGCGGCGATGGCGTGATCGCGAAGATCCAGCAACTCCGCTATCGCTTGCAATTGGAACAGTATGCAGGAAGCACGGTACTGCTGATCGGCGTGAACGAATTTCTCCCGCTCACGATTTTGGAAGGAAATCACAGGCTCGCCGCCGCGTTGCTGGTCTCGCCGGAAGCAGTAAGCACGCGCTTCCGCGTGCTCTGCGGCCTCTCAGCGCGAATGCCGCAATCGTGCTGGTATCGCACTGACGTTCCCAACCTGCTCAGATACCTGAAAAATCGCTTAACCCATATCTACGACTGGGAAGCCGACATCAGCCGAGTGCCGGTGTTGCCGCGAAAGCCGCGTTTGATCATGGAAGAACCGATGGCCAAGGCCGTTGCGCGAGAAAAGCTGACGGAACCACAGAATTAGGAAACGGAGCACCCCCATGAAGTACCAACAGGTTTGCACGCGAGTTCTGGTTTTATTGCTGGCATTCTCGATATGCGGCACAGCAGAATTCGCTCAGGCTTTACAGGCCGGGTCTGCCGCCCAATCGGGGACGACCACTCCGCAAGCGACTTCGCAGGATCAACAAACACCGGCAGTACAGAACCCTCCGGCTACGCCATCCGAGCTCCCCAATGCGCCGAGCACGAATTCGACTCAGCCCGCGGGTCAAGGGACAACTCCTACGCCTTCAACACCGACCACTGTGATCTTCCCCGGTGGCGAACAGGCTGCGCCCACGCAGAACCAGAGCCAGGCCGGAACGCAAACACAGCAACAACCATTAGGCACGGCAGCAGCGGAAAAGGGCGTCACCCGCGGGGGAGCAGCATCGCGACCTGCAGGGATGGCGATTGCGGGCACGAAGCAGCGGCAGTCGCGCTCGTTGCTGATCAAGTTGGGAGCAGTGGCCGCCGCTGGAGTGGCGCTGGGCACTGTTTATGCTCTGACGAGAGGCACGGGCAGCGTTCCGCCAGGTTCACGGTAAGGCAAGAAGTGTTGTAATTTCTATATGTCAACGCGACCCCCAAGCGCGCCGGCAGAAACAAATCGTCCTCTACTGATCACATTCTCAGGATTGGACGGTTCCGGCAAGAGCACACAGATCGAGAACGTCCGCCAGTATCTTGCGACGGCGAAGCTGCGCGTGGTGCGGCTCGCATTTTGGGACGACGCCGTAGTGGGTAAGCGTTACCGTGAGAACTTTGTCCATAAAGTATTTGGAAGCGAGAAGGGGATCGGCAGTCCGGAAAAGCCGGTGCAGCGCCGGGACAAAAACATGCGTGCGTGGTATCTCTCGCTGTTGCGGCACGGCCTCTATCTGCTGGATGCCATTCACGTTTGCGAAGTGATCGCGCGCGCCCGTCGCGGCTCTCCTGATGTGATCATCATGGACCGCTATATCTATGATGAGCTGGTGAATCTGCCGTTGCGAAATCCGTTTTCACGCGTCTATGTGCGCGCAATCAGCGCATTCGTGCCAAAGCCCGAACTAGCATTGTTGCTGGATGCAGACCCCATTGCGGCTCGCGCGCGAAAGCCGGAGTATCCGCTGGAGTTCTTGAAAGAGGCGAGGCAAGCCTATTTCTGCGTGGCCTCTTTCGTAGGAAGGATCACCGTGATTCCGCCAGTGTCACTGGAGGATGCGAAAAAAGAGGTACTGTTCGCTTTGCGCCGCGTTCTTTCCTCTGCGCAGTCGAATGCGCTACAAACCGGTAACGGCTTGGCGGCGTGATTAGAGTTTGGCTTCCGCTTCCAGCGGAGCGGCCGGTTTGATGTCATTCACGTCAACGAACTCAGTGGGATAGATCCCGGTATAACAAGCGGTGCAGTAACCGGCATTCACGCCCTCGCCACATGCCACTTTCAAGCCATCGAGTGAGAGATACGCAAGCGAGTCCGCGCCAATGTAATCCCGAATCTCTTCCACGCTCTTGTTCGCGGCAATCAATTGGTTCTTCGACGGCGTATTGACGCCATAAAAACAAGGCGACACGGTCGGCGGACACGAGATCCGTAGATGGATCTCTTTCGCGCCGGCATCGCGCACCATGCGCACGATCTTGCGGCTGGTCGTGCCGCGCACGATGGAATCGTCGATCAGGATGACGCGTTTGCCCTCGAGCAAACTCCGCACAGGATTAAGCTTGAGCTTCACGCCAAAGTCGCGCACCCGCTGCTCGGGTTCGATGAACGTTCGTCCTACGTAGTGATTTCGGATCAGTCCAAAGCGGAAAGGAATGCCGCTTTCTGCGGCATATCCCAGAGCGGCGGTCACCCCGGAGTCCGGAACCGGCACCACGAGATCCGCATCCACTGGCGCTTCCTTTGCCAGTTGGCGACCCAGCGCTTCGCGACTCACTTGCACGGATTGTCCAAAAATCTGGCTATCTGGCCGCGAAAAGTAAACGTGCTCGAAGATGCAGCTCGATTGCTTCTTTCGTTCCGCAAAGAATCGGGAATGGACGCCTTCCGGACCGACCACGATCAATTCGCCCGGCTTTACGTCGCGGTCGAACTTCGCGCCGATCAGGTCAAAGGCACACGATTCCGACGCAAAAACGACGGTGTTTTCACGCGCGCCGTTCGCAGCAGGAATGGTTCCCATCGACAACGGACGGAAGCCGCGGGAATCCCGCGCCGCGAACACGCGGTCACGCGTCATGATGACCAGTGAAAACGCGCCTTCCAGGCGGCGAAGCGAATCCGCGATCGCATCCGGCAGAGTCTGCTCTTTCGATTGCGCGATCAGGTGGACGACAACTTCCGTGTCGCTAGTCGTCTGGAAGATGGACCCTGCGCGCTCCAAGCGCGAGCGGATTTCGTTTGCATTCACTATGTTGCCGTTGTGCGCCAGCGCGATCATGCCCTTGTTGCAGTCCACGCGGATCGGTTGGGCGTTGAGCAAAGCGGAGTCGCCGGTCGTGGAATAGCGGTTATGTCCAATGGCGATCGAGCCGGGCAATCGCGCGAGAACGCCTTCATTGAAAATGTCCATGACCAGACCCATCGCCTTATGCACGTAGATGGTGGAACCATCAGATGAGGCGATACCGGCGGATTCCTGTCCGCGATGCTGCAGCGCATGCAGGCCCAGGTAGGCGAGCTTCGACGCCTCGGGATGGGCATAGATGGCCATCACGCCGCACTCTTCGTGAAATTTGTCTGAATCGATGAACATTATATTTTTAACTTTTTTGCAAAATTTCCGGCACCAGATGTTCAGGCGCTTCCACATGCAAGGCCTGCTCCAGCGCCGTCGCCCAAACCTGCTTCAATTCCGACACGGGTGCGACGACGACATTCTTGCCATCCACGCTGATTTCCAGATTGTTACCGTTCGTTTGCCCGAGCAGGTCTGCCACTAAGCCGGATTCTACCGCTATTTGTTTGATGGCCGAGGTTTTATTTGGGTCGCAGGAAATCACGATCCTCGAGGCATTTTCGGCGAACAAGGCAAGCTCGGGACTAAGGCCAGAGCTACTTAGATTGGCCTTCATGCCGATGCCCTTTTTGAAGCTGCTTTCTGCCAGGGCGACAGCAATGCCGCCATCAGAACAATCATGCGCCGATTCGATCAAGCCTTTGTCGATGAGACTGAGAAGCACTTTTTGCAGCGACGCTTCTTTGTCGAGGTCGAGCGCAGGTGGCACTCCCCAGACCGCGCCGAGGATCTCCTTGGCGTATTCAGAAGAGCCAAACCGAGTTTGCGGATCGGTCGCATCTGCCGTCTGACCGCCGTGCAACAACAGAACATCTCTGCCGATTGCTTGGAAGTACGATCGAGTCACATGCTCGATGTTTTCTACAATCCCCACCACGCCCACAACCGGCGTGGGATAAATGCCCTCGCCCAGCGTTTCGTTATAGAGGCTGACATTGCCTCCGGTGATTGGAGTGCCCAGCGCATTGCAGGCTTCGGCAAGGCCATCTATTACCTCAGAGAATTGGGCCATGATCTCCGGCTTTTCCGGATTGCCAAAATTTAGGCAGTTCGTAGCCGCTACCGGCGTGCCGCCAGCACAGACCACATTTCGCGCAGCTTCAGCAACGGCGTGCATCGCGCCGAGTTTCGGGTCGAGATAGCACCAGCGACCGTTCCCATCGAGCGCCATCGCAAGTCCGCGCTTGGTGTCCTTGATGCGCATTACGCCCGCATCCGCGCCTGGGCCTTCCACGGTGTTGGTCTGCACCATGGAATCGTATTGCTCATGCACCCAGCGCTTGCTGCAGATGTTTGGCGAGGCCAGCAGGCGCTTGAAGTTTTCTGTCAGGTCAGCCGTAGGGGATGCGAACTTCACAGTGGACGGCGCTTGCCGCGGCGTCTTCGGTTCCCACTTCGTCAGCGGACGCTTGTACACCGGCGCTTCATCGGTGAGCGCCATGTTCGGGATGTCGGCCACTAATTTGCCATGCTCAAAGACACGCATCCGCGGCTCGGCGATTACCTTGCCGACGGTGACTGCATCCAGCCCCCACTTTTCAAAAACCTCGAAGACCTCGTGCTCACGGCCCTTGTCGGCGACCAGCAACATGCGTTCCTGCGATTCGCTCAGCATGATCTCGTAAGCGTTCATGCCGGTCTCGCGCTGGGGCACGTTGTCGAGTTCGATCTCGACACCTACTCCGCCGCGCGCTCCCATCTCGCAAGTAGAACAAGTCAGACCGGCAGCGCCCATGTCCTGAATGCCGACGATTGCGCCCGTCTGCATCGCCTCAACGCAGGCTTCCAGCAACAGTTTTTCAAGGAACGGATCGCCAACTTGCACATTGGGACGCTTCTGCTCTGAGCCTTCCTTGAATTCCTCGCTCGCCATCGTGGCGCCGTGGATGCCGTCGCGTCCCGTCTTTGCGCCCACGTAAATCACCGGATTGCCAATACCCGAAGCCTTCGCATAAAAGATTTCGTCTTTGCGGACGAGACCGAGCGCGAACGCGTTCACCAGCGGATTCTGCGAATAGCAGCTCTCGAATTTTGTCTCGCCGCCAAGATTCGGCACGCCGAAGCAATTGCCGTAACTGGCCACACCGCTGATCACACCTTCCATAACGGAATGATTCTTGTGGATAACGCTCTCATCAGTTGCAGCGGATTTCGTGATCGGACCAAATCGCAGCGAATCCATTACCGCAAGCGGACGCGCACCCATGGTAAAGATATCGCGCAGGATTCCCCCGACTCCCGTCGCCGCGCCCTGAAATGGCTCAATGAATGAAGGATGATTGTGCGATTCAATCTTGAATGCGCAGGCCCAGCCGTCACCGATGTCGATGATCCCGGCATTCTCTCCCGGCCCTTGCAAGACCAGTTTGCTGCGCGTGGGCAGCCGCTTCAAATGCACGCGCGACGATTTATAAGAGCAGTGCTCGCTCCACATCACGCTGAAAATGCCTAATTCGGTGAGTGTGGGCGTGCGTCCTAAAGACGCCAGGATCTTTTGGTATTCCTCAGGCGTGATGCCGTGCTCGGCTACGATCTCAGGCGTGATCTCTGGAGCGGCTGGTATGGATAGCATGGGGGACTCTTCTATTTTCGCATGATGCGGCTTGCCTGTGTCACGTACAGTCCCATTTTGGACGTGCCCCCACGGATTAACGCCGGATTAATCTGTTTTTCACGCTCCAATTTGGGAAAGAAGTGCTAAGGTGCTGCGCAAATCTAAAAAAGGAGTATCTGCCCATGTCTATCCGTGCGCTCTGCATTGGAGGGGTTCTGATTGCAATCTCCGTGTACGCCTCTGATCTCAAACCGGGAGTCGACCGGTGGGGAGTAAAGACTTCCGTCTCAAAAGACCAGTTTAAGAATGGTACGCCGAAGAAGGTGACCAAGATGAAGCTCGAGGATCTTTTGAAGTTCCCGCCACCCGATCCCAAGAAATACGACTACAAGACCTTTGACGCGCAGACGACTGAAATCGATCGTATGCGTGGCCAAGATGCGAATCGACCGCAGGAAGGCGACATCGTCCGGACCGACGGATTTGTTCAGCTGATCATGCTTTCGGACGATGGTGCGAAGCATAGAGACGGCGATTATCACGTGCAAATCACCTCTGACGTGAAGGACCGCAGCAAATGTCTGATCGTGGAAGTGCCTTTTGAAGACTTCGTCACGGATTCCAACATCCCCGACGAAGCAGCTCTTCGCGATACCCTTCGCAAAAAACTGAAGCCCTCAAAAGGAGAATTCTCTAAAAGTGGAAGTTGCATGACACACCCGCCACGCATGGCCATCACCGGGCAGCTCTTCTATGACGTGCATCACGCTGCCGGCTCGTCCCGCGGACGTCACGGCTGTACCTCTCCCACCGAATGGGAATTGCATCCGGTCTTCAAAATGCAATTTCTAGACCCGGTCGGCACAAGTCCGGACGTAGGAAAATGCCTCAAGTAGCGGATTCAGACGCGGCGATGTCAGCCCAACTACTTTAAAACCTCCAGCAGCAGCTCCGCATCCTAGAGGTATGTAACGTAACACCCGCTCTATAGCAGTAACGCTTTTAGGGCTGTCCAGGAAGGCCGAAAAACTGCGGCGTTCCTGGGCCCCGCAGAGGGGCCTCCCTTCGACTCCAGCCTATTTAGAACCCCTGCTTTACACTACTTCCATGCCGCCTATCGCTAAGTCCGTGATTGTGGGCACCGCCGGTCACGTCGATCACGGCAAGACATCGCTCGTGAAAGCGCTGACTGGCATCGACGCTGATCGCCTTGAGGAAGAAAAGCGCCGCGGCATCACGATTGATATCGGCTTCGCAAATCTGGAGTTGTTATCTGAGGCAGGCGACCAGAACTTCCGTCTAGGCTTCGTCGATGTCCCCGGACACGAACGATTCGTGCGTAATATGCTCGCCGGCATCGGTGGCATAGACTTCGTGCTGCTCGTCATCGCCGCCGATGAAGGCATCAAGCCGCAGACACGCGAACACTTTGAGATCTGCCGATTACTCAACATCCGTCGCGGCATCACTGTGCTGACCAAAACCGATGCAGTCGATGCCGAGACACTTGAAGTCGTCCGCATGGAAGTGGAAGAGTTCGTGCGTGGTTCGTTCCTTGATGCCACGCACTCGCCCATCGTCGCCGTTAGTGCCGCAACGAACGATGGGCTTGAACAGCTCAAGCGCGAGATGGCGCGGACCGCACAGCAGATAACTGCCAAAAAAACCGACTCCATCTTTCGATTGCCCATCGATCGTGTTTTTGCGATGAAGGGCTTTGGCAGCGTGGTCACGGGCACGCTGGTTTCCGGCAGCGTCCAGCCGGAAGATGAAGTTGAGGTCTTGGGCGCCGCAACGCCTCAAAAGCTTCGCGTCCGCGGGGTACAGGTCCATAATCAGCCCGCAGTACAGGCCGTTGCCGGAGAGCGTACCGCGCTGAACCTTGCCGGAGTTTCCAAGGACGAACTCTCACGGGGCATGACGTTGGTTGCGCCCGGCAATTTCCGCAGCACCACCCGCGCCGACGTGCAGATCGAATTATTGGAGGATGCCAAACCGCTGCGTGATCGTGCTCGCGTGCATTTCCATAGCTACACGTCTGAGACTGTCGCCGAGGTGGTGTTGCACAAAGGAAGACAGATTTATCCGGGACACACCGCCTTTGCGCGATTGCGTTTTGCCGACCCAGTACTGCTTCTGCCGGATGACCGCTTCATCCTGCGCCAGTTCTCTCCCGTGGTGACCATCGGCGGCGGCATCGCGCTGGATTCGTTTCCTCTCAAGAAGGCGGCGCCGGCTGGTTTGGAAGAATTCCTGCAAGCGATGACGTCTGGATCACCGGCAGACAAGCTGCTGGCGCGCGTATCCCGACGCCAGCAGAATGGAATTAGCCTTTCCGATGCTGTCGCGGAAACAGGATGGCCGCGCACCGTGGTTGAGAGCACCGCCTCACAACTGATTGCGGATAAGAGACTGTTGCGAGTGGCGGAGATCCTCCTTGCTCCGGAGTCATTTCAAATAGCAAAATCGGCTGCGATTGAGACCGTCACGGCTTTCCATGCCGCCAATCCGCTGGTTGCGGGGATCAGCAGGGAAGAGCTGCGGGAAAAGCTGGGAGTCATGCAAGCAGTATTCGCTGCCGTTCTCGACGCCCTCACAACGGAAAAGAAGATTCAAATCTCCGGCGAACAGGTACGCCTTGCTGGCCGCAGCGTGGTGATGAAAGATGAAGAAGCCGAGGCGAGACAGACCATCGAGAATGCGTTCTCCAGCGCGGGCCTGAAAGTCCCGGCGCTTAAGGAAGTCATCGCCGGCCTGCCGCTCGACAAGACTCGAGCGCAAAAACTCGTCACGCTCCTGCTCCGCGACCGCGTACTGGTGAAACTCTCCGACGACCTCGTCTTCCACAGTGCCGCCTTGGAATCATTGCGAAAGACGATGCGCGACTACAAATCGAAATCGAACCGCATCGATGTCGCGAAATTCAAGGACATGACCGGCATCTCGCGCAAATATGCCATCCCTCTGCTTGAATTTCTCGACCGCGAACACATCACCCGCCGCGAGGGTGACATGCGAGTGATTCTGTAAAAGCGAACCGCGGATAAAGAAAGATCAAGGCGGATCGACCAAGAGCTAAGAACCTAATCCCAGGCCATATTTGCCTTTAATCCGCTCTTATCTTTCTTTTATCCGCGGTTAAGGCTCTTAGACTTTTTCCGCTGGAAACTCCAACTCCAGTCCCATCGGATCAGTGAAACGATTGGTGAGATTGATCAACCCAATCAGCAGATCCAGGTCCACGATCTGCGCGTCAGTGAAATGCGGTTTCAGGGCCGCGACATCCGCATCGTTGATCTTGGCTGGCGTGAGCGTGAGCTTTTCCGCGAATGCCAGCGCTGCGAGTTCCTTATCAGTGAATTTGCCACTGGAAGGATCGTTCTTCAATGCCTTCCAGTCTTCCGGGGTTACGCCGACTTGCTTCGACGAAGCAAGATGATGCTGCATTCAATAGTTGCACTGGTTTATCGCGGAGACCCTGATATAAACCAATTCGTAGAGCCTATGTTCAAGGCTCCGCCCCACGCTGGCATAAAAACTGAGAAAGCTCTTCAGCACGCGTGGCTCGTGCGCTATCGCTTTATGGACGTTTCCGGGCTTACCCTTGAATGTCTTTTCATATATTTCTTTTACTTCAGGGCTCGCGTTTTCCGGCTCTACATAGCTGATTCTTGCCATAGAGATGCTCCTTTCAAGTGCGGTCGCCGCAGCCTCGTATAATAGTCTTGCCCCGGTAGAGTTTCCTATCCGCAAACCAACTATGCTCTCCATCCGACCAGCGACTGCAAACGACGTCCCGCTCATTCTGGAGTTCATCCGCGAGCTGGCGGAGTACGAACGTGAGCCGCAAGCCGCAGTAGCAACCAGTGAAGACTTGGTGCGCGACGGCTTCACGCCGAATGCCGCTCCCAAATTTCGCGTAGTCATTGCCGAGTGGGAGGGCAAGTCCGCCGGCTTCGCGCTTTTCTTCTACAACTACTCCACTTGGCAGGGCCGTCCCGGGCTGTATTTGGAAGATTTGTTCGTGCGTCCTGTATTCCGCGGAAAGGGAATCGGCAAGGCGCTACTGCTGCATCTCGCAAAGACAGCTGTAAAAGAAAATTGCGGGCGATTTCAGTGGCAGGTGCTCGATTGGAACACCCCCGCGCTCGATTTCTATAAGTCAATCGGCGCGGAGGTGATGAAAGAATGGCTCACCATGCGAGTGGAAAATGACGCGTTGAAGCGGATGGCGGAAATCGGAGACGAGGTTTAGTGACACTAAGAATAAAAATCATCGGCGCGGGACTAGCCGGAACAGAAGCTGCGTATCAATGCGCCTGTCGTGGCGTAGCCGTTGATTTATACGAGATGCGCCCCGTGCGCTCCACGCCAGCACACCAGACCAGCGACTTCGCCGAGCTGGTGTGCAGCAATTCGCTGAAATCGGAATCGGAAAACTCCGCCCCCTGGGTATTGAAAGAGGAGATGCGCCGCGCCGGATCGCTGCTGCTGAATTGTGCGCGCGAAACGGCTGTGCCTGCCGGACACGCGCTCGCCGTTGATCGCGACATCTTCTCGAAGAGAGTCACTGAAGCGATTTCCAACGAGCCCCTCATCACTATCCACCGCGAAGAAGTAATAGCCATCGACGACGCCGATCCCAACACGCTTACCGTAATCGCAACCGGACCGCTGACCTCGGACGCGCTCTCTGCGGAAGTCGCACGACTCTCCGGCAGCACTCATCTGTTTTTCTACGATTCCATCAGCCCTATCGTCGAGTTCGATTCCATTGACATG